>JAOUJX010000274.1 GCA_029882955.1 Gammaproteobacteria bacterium | reverse complement strand
AGATCGATTGGTTTTCGCTTCTTCAGTGTGATGAGTTCCGCACGATTTAACTCAGGCTCAAGTAGTCCGACAATCTCGTGAATAACGTCATCCTGGAATTTATTGAGTTCATTTGTTGGTATTTCGGTACGGTTAGTCCATAGATAACGGCCAGTGGCACTTTCTAGCAGTTGTACCGATACCCGAAGCCGGTTCCCAGCCTCCCAAACCGATCCTTCGATGACATAATTGGTACCCAACTCGCGACTAATCTGGTCGATGCTGGCTTCTCGTCCGCGATAGTAATTGGTCGAATTACGCGATATCACAATAAAACCAGGGATATGGGCTAACCGCATATTAATGTCCTCAACGAACATTTCGGCTGCCCAGGCAATGGCATCGTTGCCATGGTTATAGGAAAATGGCATTACCGCTATGGATGGACGGTCTGAAGAACGGGGAGACGATGGTAAAGGATTTTCGGCGGGTACACCCTGAGCTCTGTTATGGCTCGTTGCACCGTTCGAATCGAGCTCTTCGACTTCAGCTACAAAACGATAACCTCGTCGATTAAAGGTGGCGATGAAGTTTTGCTGGCGACCACTGTCGCCAATCGTATGACGAACCGCTTTGATGCGACTGCTCAAGGTTGATTCGGTAACAATTTTGCCAGTCCAGAGATTGTCCAGTAGCTCCTGGCGGCTAATCACGCGATCGCGGTTCTGGATCAAATAGACTAATAAGTCGAATACCTGTGGCTCGACTGCGATTTCCTGATCGTCACAACGTAATGCGAATAGCCCGGTATCAAGTTGAAAATTATTAAATGCCAGTAGCAAACAAATTTACTCCGAAAGGCTTATTCACCAGACGATAGCAAAAATTCTCCACAAAATCTCCACATAACCTCCTATCCAATTTCAAGTATGCAGAGGTTCGCCAGATTAAAATGTTTTTTGTTCTATATCCTTGAATTTGAGGAACATATGCCACTGGTAACCATAAATGTCCTTGAGAATGTTTTTAGTGATTTGCAGAAAAAAGAAATTATAGAAAGAGTCACCGATACGCTGGCCTCGATTGAAGGTGAATCGATGAGAAGCCTTATCTGGGTGGTGATTGACGAGGTGCCAGAAGGCAATTGGGGAGTTGGTGGTCAGGCGTTAAATCATGACCCGTAATTAAATGAACGCTAAATATTAAGTGCAATCAAGAAATAACAGTAAATAGGAGAAAAAAATGCAAAATGAAGTAAAACTAAAGTACCTGACAATTGCCCTGTATGTTATTGGGGTTACCTACGTGGTCGGAGTGTATTTGATGATGCGATGGATATGGCCTTCCGGTTGGGGATGGACACCGGCGCAACCCGAATATGAAAATATGATTCTTGGCGTATACGCTGTATTGGGAATTTACCTGTTTCGAGCGGCAAAGGACCCAATGGCCAATGTGAGTTTGATTAACTTTACGATTTGGTCGAATGTCGTGCATGCGGCGGTTATGCTTTATTACTCGCTTATCGATGATACCGAAATGGCGAATCTGATGGGTGGCGATATACCGGCATTGTTCCTGGTGGCCTTTGTTCTCTGGTATCTGATGCCCAGAGGCGAGACTGCCTAGTGCAGGGTTGTTTGGTTATATGTCGAGTACCTATTAAACTCAGGCAACTGTGACCCGGTCGCCAACCTTAAAAGAACCGGCTTTGAGCACCTTGCAGCAGGCACCGCCAGCCCAGTTCGGGGTGAGGGCAGACTTCAATCCCTGATGCTGTTGCTCCATTAAGGCGCAGGGGTTGGTCTCCCGGGTGATTTCGAGTTCGACATCGCCGATGGTCACTTTTTTGCCAACATCATCGGCGCTGAATTCTATGCCATCGACCAGCAGGTTGGCGCGGCGTGTCGTCCAGGGCAAATTGGTTCCGACAGTCTCGCAGGCTCTTAGCCAGGACGATTCTGCCAGTATGGTTATCTGGCGGTTGGTCGCTGAGCCACGGAAATCACCGTTGATGCCTTTTTCTACGGTAACGACGGCGCTATCGATGATTTGCATCGGGGCTCGGGAAGTTGCTTTAATTGCGACCGATTTCAACTGGCTCATGATCTCTCTCTGGTTATTGTTTTGAAGGCTAGCCCTGTATCAGTCTATAACAGGGCGAATAATGAGTACCAGGGATTTTCATTCGTTGTTGTTCAATAAAAGATTTCAGCAATGTGTCTAACGCCTGCATAATTTCGGCTTCACCACGAATTTCAAACGGGCCGTGCTTTTTAATGGCGACGATACCTTCCTGTTTGACATTGCCGGCCACTATTGCTGAAAACAACCGCCTCAAATTGGCCGCTAGTTTATGTGATGGCATATTGCGACGAATTTCAAGTTTGGCCACATTCTCATGGGTCGGCTGAAAGGGCGTTTGAAAACCATTATCGATTTCGAGTATCCAGTTGAAGTAATAAGCATCACTATTTTCCCGGCGGAAATTGCGCACCGATTCCATCCCCGCACTCACTTCGCGGGCTACCTTCGCGGGCTCCCCTATTATGATTTGATACAGTTCCTGGACGTGCTTGCCAAGAACCAGTTTGATGAACTCGTCTATTTGTTCGAAGTAATCACGAGAGGATTCAGGGCCACTGAAAATGAGCGGAAAAGGGATTTTGGCGTTACTGGGATTTAATAAAATACCCAGAATATAAAGTATTTCTTCTGCTGTACCCACGCCACCCGGAAAGACAACTATCGCGTGACCCGCCCGGACAAAGCCTTCCAGTCGTTTTTCGATATCGGGCATAATCACCAGTTCATTAACTATCGGATTGGGGGATTCGGCAGCGATGATACCGGGCTCGGTCATGCCGACATAACGACCATTATATATACGCTGTTTGTTATGACCGATGGTGGCACCTTTCATCGGCCCTTTCATGGCTCCCGGCCCGCAACCCGTGCAGATATTCAGTCCGCGGAGACCGAGTTCATAGCCTACTTTCTTGCTGTAATCGTATTCGTCCCGACTAATTGAGTGGCCACCCCAGCAAACCACCAGGCTGGGATCGGTATTCGGCACCAGAACACCCGCATTGCGTAGTATATGAAAAACAGCATTGGTAATGCCTTCTGCGGTGTCGAGGTCGAAGTTCTGATTGGACTCGATTTCGCTCTTGACGTAAACAATATCGCGCAATACAGAAAATAACTGTTCCTGGATCCCGATGATAACGTCGCCATCAACAAAAGCGCTACCGGGTGCGTTTTCGAATTCGAGCTTGATACCGCGTTCCTGCGGTATTACCCGAATATTGAAATCGGAATATTTGTTCAAAACCTGCGTGGTATCGTCGATAATACTGCCCACGTTAAGTACAGCCAGGGAACAGCGTCGATAAGTGTCGTAACTCCCCAGATGTTCACTATTCTGTTTCAGTTGGTTAACTTCCAGATGGGACAAAATTTCCATATGTCCATGGGGTGTGATTCGGGTGATTTCCGTGTTTTTACTCATAAGGGTACAATAGCTACAGGTTAAAAGTTTTAATATTCAATACTGACAAAGTATAGTGCAGGAACGATATTGGGGAAGCATGATATGAGTGATGAATTATTCGAAATAGCCATTTCTGGTGAAATCCTCGACGGAGAGAATTCCGCTGACGTCAAGGCTCGAGTCGGCAAAATGTTTAATGCGGACGAGGCGAAAATTGCACATTTATTTTCGGGTAACCGTATTGTTATCAAGAAGAATGTAGACCAGCAGACAGCGGAAAAATATAAAATCGCATTGAACAAAGCCGGGGCGGTCTGCGAAATAAAATCATTAACACGGCCTGTGGCATCTGCCTCGACTCCACCACCGGCACCAAAATCAGCACCAGCACCAGCACCAGCTCAGCCAGCCTCACCAAAGCCTCGTGAGCCGGTCGATTACGGTGATATAGCGCCACCTCCACAGGTTGACCCTTTGGGGATTACCGGTGATCAAATAGAGGATCTAGCGGCATCGATTGCCCCTGTTGGTAGCGCTCTACAGGACAATATCAAAGAAGTAGCGCAACCGCAGTTTGATCTTTCTGGTTTTGATGTTGCTCCTGTCGGCAGCGTTCTTGGGAGTGAAAAGAAAGAAGCCGATCCGCCTCCACCCGATACTTCGGGCTTGTCGATGGCCGATTAGTTCAGACTGATCCGGCTAAAGCATTTCTGAGGCGTAATCAGCGAGGCGCGAACGTTCAACGTTCATCAAGGTGACATGGCCGCTATGTTCCCAGTTTTTAAAACGGTCGACAACATAGGTCAATCCTGAGGTTGTCTCGGTCAGATAGGGCGTGTCGATTTGCTTGAGGTTGCCGAGGCAGATTATTTTGGTGCCATTGCCGCTCCGGGTAATTAAAGTCTTTAATTGCTTCGAAGTCAGGTTCTGTGCCTCATCGATAATGATGTATTTATTTAGAAACGTGCGCCCGCGCATGTAATTAAGCGAACGAATTTTGATACGGTTACGCAGCAGGTCGCTGGTTGCTTCCTGTTCCCAGGAATCGTGCTGTTCGTTGCCGGTGAGGACCTCCATGTTATCCATCAGCGCACCCATCCAGGGCGTCATTTTTTCTTCCTCACTACCGGGCAGGAAACCGATGTCTTCGCCGATTGGAATGGTCACCCGGGTCATGATGATTTCCTTGTAAAGACCCTGATCCAGCGTCTGTGTTAAGCCGGCAGCCAGTGCCAGCAGAGTTTTGCCTGTACCGGCATTTCCCGAGAGGGTAACGAAATCGATATCCGTATCCATTAGCAAATTCAGCGCGAAGTTCTGCTCACGATTCAAAGCGGTAATGCCCCACACCGAATGGCGATTGTGGTAATAACTGTGGCAAACTTCGAGAGTAAATTTAGAATCGGATTTCTCGCGCACTATGGCCTCGAAGTCTTCGCCCAGATAAACGAACTGGTTAGGGTACCAGTCGTCGCCATTCAGGTTTTCAACTTCATAAAAGGAGAGGCCATCGGCTTGCCAGCTTTTGATTTTCTTTTCCTGCTCTTCCCAGAAGTTGTCATCCAGCTTTTTTGATCCGGAAAATAGTAGATCGAGATCATCGACTACCTTGTCATTGGCGTAGTCCTCGGCTTTTATTCCGAGAATTGAAGCCTTTATACGCAGGTTGATATCTTTGGAGATGAGAACGACTTCGTTATCGGGGTGTTCTATTTTTATCGCGAGAATTGTATTTAATATGGAATTATCGTTCTTATTGCCGGGCAGGGATTCCGGCAGGTTATTCTCGTGAGCCCGGGTTTGAAAAAACAAACGGCCACCGCATTGCACGGGCCCCTCGGCTATCATAAATAAAGACAGCTCGAGTCCCTGGTCGATAATACGACTTTTATTTACATTGAGTAATTCATCGATAAATCGATTGGTCTGGCGGACATTCCTGGCCACCTCGGAAACCCCGACTTTAGCGTTGTCGAGCTCTTCCAGAACCGTCATCGGTAAATAAATGTGATGTTCATGAAACCGAAACAGGGCTGACGGGTCGTGCATTAATACGTTGGTGTCGAGGACAAATATTTTGCAATTCTCCACCGAATTGCTGAGATCAACTGGCGACATAGAAAGAACTCATAAGGTATCTGTAAACCCCTGACACAAGTACAAACCTGAAATAATAGTAATCTAAAAAACGACCTAATGCATCAGGCAATGCATTGGAATACTACTCGTTATAGGAGATTATCCAGTTGATTAGTCAACAGGCTAAAACATTTCAATACCGCCGTCTTCTGCGCTACAGCAACGGCATAGC
>JAOUJX010000273.1 GCA_029882955.1 Gammaproteobacteria bacterium | reverse complement strand
CGCGTCGGATATGACTGGCACCGAGAACGACAGCAGGTCATAGTAGACTTCGGTATCACCCAGAAACTCATCGTTTTTTTCCTTACCCTTTGGCAGGTCTAGACCGCCAAGGCGGTGATCGTTACCATCGACCAGGTTGACTTTGGTCTTGTCTCGATAGAGATAGGTGTTGGGGTAAATGACGATTTCAGACAGGACATTCCCGTTGCCATCGAGACTGGCCGATAGCTTAAAAGCGGTATCCGGATGTGGAATTTCTTCATCGTCGGTCAGACCTTGTTCCTCTCCCAGTAATTGCAGAACTGACAAAGCATTACTACTGTCGGTCGTAATATCGAAGTCCGATGAGGTCGCCGGTTCGGTGCTCGAATTCGATGCTCCGAGTAGCGCCTGCAATTTTTGAACATTATCGTCTATCTGCGGTTCTATCGGTGCCTGGTAAGCGGTAGGGTAGATGCGCGCAGTGGAGCGGGTATCGATATCGAGCGATTGATTTAATGCCGGGTAGCAGACGCCAATGTCGGCGCAGCCCTGACCGGTGGTTTTAACTTTTAGAAAAGCGGCTTTGGTCGACTCGTATATGATCGGCAGTTCTATGCGAACCGAATCACGATAAACCTCCATATCACCGAAAAATTTGTCGTTCTTGATTTTACCGTCGGGCATAATTGCGGTATCAAAGCGAGCGTTGGCGGATTCGACCTGAAAGTCAAAGCGTTCGCGGTACATGTAATAACCGGGTGCGATCTGGAACTCGGCAATCAATGAATTGTTTTCCATCCATGCCGCTAGCGCGAAGGCTTTTTCCGGGGGTAATAATTCGCCCTCCTGCGCCTTTACCGCGCCGAAATTTAGAAGGCTGGCGGCAACCAGCAGGGGAACTATTAATCGTTTCATTGAATTCATATTGTAAATTTATAGTTAACCAACGCTTTAAGATTGAGCGTAATTACTCCAACAATATCCGGTATGGACTTTAAACAATGGTATGCTGATCTTATATAGATCGTATTAACGCATTCTTAAGACCATCATTTGGTTAAATAAATCCATGGGCTTAAAAATAGCACGCAGTTTAGTCACGAGGTCTTCATGTTTCCAGTATTAGCGCTAATATTTATAGTTGTTCCAGTCGTTGAAATCTTCCTGCTGATCCAGGTTGGTGGCATTATTGGCGCGTGGTGGACTATCGGCCTGGTGATACTCACCGCGATTATTGGCGTTCGCCTGCTTAAAATTCAGGGCATATCAACTCTCGGACGGGCCCAGCAGAAAATGCAATCCGGCGAAATGCCAGCAATGGAAATGCTGGAAGGCATCGGCTTGATTATAGCAGGTGCGTTTTTACTGACACCGGGATTTTTTACCGATGGCGTCGGATTTTGTTTATTAATACCACCGATACGTCGTGCCATGGTTGGTGCAATTGTGACTAGAATGGCGATATCAGGGCAGTTTGTTTCCATGCGTAGCGGGCAGAGCCACCGATCACCTGATGATCCGAATGTGATTGATGGTGTTAATTACAAGCGGGAGGATTGAGGTTTATTAATAGCTCACTATTTAAATCCATTTTAACCGCCAATCATTGGCATATTTCAGCATTTTTCCTTGAATTTTAATTTTTCTCCCTTATATCCCTTGACTACTAAAAACTGCTGAATATTATTAGCACTCACTTGATGCGAGTGCTAATTCGCAGCAAATTCAATACTGTTACCCGGTGGGTAGTAGATAACTTTAAATGATAAATATCCTGGAGAATAGCAACAATGAATATTCGTCCCTTGCATGATCGAGTAATCGTCAGGCGTAAAGAGGAAGAGCGTACGACTGCTGGTGGTATCGTGATTCCTGATTCAGCCACTGAAAAGCCAAGCACTGGTGAAATCCTCGCGGTTGGTAATGGCAAAATTACCGATTCGGGTGACGTTAGAGCGCTTGAAGTCAAAGTTGGTGACACAGTTTACTTCGGCAAGTACTCGGGTACTGAGCTTAAGGTTGACGGCGAAGAACTGCTAATCATGCGCGAAGATGACATCATCGCGGTTGTTGAATAATTGAATTTAGAGGTTAATTCCTAATGAGTGCAAAAGACGTAAAATTTGGTGATGATGCGCGTTCGCGTATGGTCAATGGCGTTAATGTATTAGCAAATGCCGTAAAAGTAACACTGGGTCCTAAAGGCCGTAATGTAGTCCTCGACAAGAGTTTTGGCGCTCCGACTGTCACTAAAGACGGTGTTTCGGTTGCGAAAGAAATCGAACTCGAAGACAAGTTCGAAAACATGGGCGCGCAGATGGTTAAGGAAGTTGCTTCTCAGACTTCTGATATCGCCGGTGACGGCACCACGACTGCAACAGTACTGGCTCAGGCTATCGTACGCGAAGGTATGAAAGCCGTTGCTGCCGGTATGAATCCAATGGATCTGAAACGTGGTATCGACAAAGCGGTTACTAACGCGGTCGAACATCTAAAGTCTATTTCTACAGCCTGTGCCGACACCAAAGCAATTGCCCAGGTAGGCACTATCTCGGCCAACTCGGACGAGAGTGTCGGTGGCATCATTGCCGAGGCAATGGAAAAAGTTGGTAAGGAAGGCGTTATCACCGTTGAAGAAGGTTCTTCTTTCGACAATGAACTCGACGTGGTAGAAGGTATGCAGTTCGACCGAGGTTATCTATCGCCTTACTTCGTCAACGACCAGTCGACTATGACAGCCGAACTCGAAGAGCCTATGATTTTGTTGTTCGACAAGAAAATCTCTAACATCCGTGAATTGCTGCCAATTCTGGAAGCGGTTGCCAAGTCTAGCCGTCCTCTGCTGATCATTGCCGAAGACATCGAAGGCGAAGCGCTGGCTACTCTGGTAGTTAACAGTATGCGCGGCATCGTTAAAGTCTGCGCGGTTAAAGCACCTGGTTTCGGCGATCGTCGTAAAGCCATGTTGCAGGACATCGCGATTCTGACTGGTGGTCAGGTTATTTCTGAAGAAGTTGGCTTAAGTCTGGAAAAGACTACCCTGGAAGATCTGGGTTCTGCCAAGAAAGTTTCTATCAGCAAAGAAAACACTACTATTGTTGATGGTGCTGGTTCCGCAGAAGACATTCAGGGCCGTATTACACAAATCAAGGCGCAAATGGCTGAATCAACTTCAGAATACGACACCGAGAAAATGCAGGAACGTCTGGCGAAAATCGCCGGTGGTGTTGCTGTGATCAAAGTTGGTGCTGCAACTGAAATCGAAATGAAAGAGAAGAAGGCTCGCGTTGAAGATGCGCTGCACTCAACTCGTGCTGCGGTTGAAGAAGGTGTTGTTGCCGGTGGTGGTGTTGCGCTGATCCGTGCTCGCGCATCCATCAAAGATTTGAAAGGTGATAACCATGATCAGGATATCGGCGTCAATATTGCCCGTCGTGCGATGGAAGAACCACTGCGTCAGATCGTATCTAACGCTGGTGACGAAGCTTCTGTTGTTACTAATAATGTCGAAGCGGGTGAAGGTAACTATGGTTACAACGCAGCTTCCGGCGAATACGGTGACATGATCGCAATGGGTATTCTTGACCCGACTAAGGTAACTCGATCGGCATTGCAAAATGCAGCTTCTGTTGCTGGTCTGTTGATCACTACTGAAGCCATGATTGCTGATTTACCTAAGGAAGCTGGTCCTGCTATGCCTGATATGGGCGGCATGGGCGGCGGCATGGGTGGTATGGGCGGCATGATGTAGTCGTTCAGAAACCTGAACTGTAGTACCCAAAAGCCCCGCTCTTTGAGCGGGGCTTTTTTATGGCTGGAATTCGGGGGTAATCAAACATCCCCACAGTGTGAATATTCAGGCTGATTTAGGCCAGAAAACCAGATATCCTGTCAGGGTTTGTGCCGAGGGTATACATTTAATGACTGCGTTACTAAACTATTTTCCAGGCAATCGGGCAGGGTTAGTTTAGCTATGGACAGGCAATTCCCCGCTAATATAAGTGCTGACGATATTACGTCAGATCAAATACGGGCCGAGCAGGTTCGGATTACGTTCGCATCTATTCCGGCATCATTACTCGCGATATTCGTCAACAGTTCGCTACTCGTTGTTCTGCTCTGGAATGAAATAGATCAGAGTTATCTTATGATCTGGTTCTTGCTGACCAATATGCTTTCTGTCATTCGTTGGCAATTATACCGGCAGTATAAGCGAGCCGCTCAGTCTTTACCCGGTGAGAGAAACTGGTATCGGCTATTAGTCATTACAATAGCCCTGTCGGGTATTACCTGGGCTGCGGTTGGGATCTGGTTATTCAGCCACAACAGCGTCATGCATCAGGTTTTTCTGGCCTTTGTTGTCGGTGGCATGTGTGCGGGTGGGGTGGCGACACTTTCTGCGATTTTGAGCGCCGGGCGTAGTTTTGTCGTATTCGCTGCCGCGCCGATTATCGTGCAGTTTATGCTATCCAGTCAGGAAGCTGCAAACTACATGATGATAATGTCGGTCCTGTTTCTGGGGATGCTGCTGGCTTCGTTGAATCGGCTCAATAAAACCATTACTGCAAGCATTGTCGAGTCGCTGGTGAGTCGGCGACAGCGAGAAATAGTCGAGCGTGAAATCCGCTACCAGGCTGAATATGATGAATCTACCGGCCTGCCCAATCGACGTCTGTTACAGGAGATTTTAGTGGGAGAAATCGCCAGGGCGTCAATAACCGATAGTGTCGGGGCTATTTTGTTTATTGATGTCGATCGTTTCAAAACCATCAATTATGGCCTCGGGAATCTGATCGGTGAAGATTTAATCGTACAGGTGGGTAAAAGATTGACCAGTCGCATGGCAGCAGATGATACGGTCGCACGCATCGGCAATAATGAGTTTGTCGTTATCCTCTCGGATATCGCGGCGAATCTGACACTCGCTAACCTGCCTGTCCAGGACATTGCGAATGAATACCATAAACTGCTGGATGCTCCCTATGTTGTTCATGGACACCAATTCCATATTACGACGAGTATCGGTGTCACCCTGTTTCCGGTTGAAAATATCGATGCTGGAGAATTAATCCAGTATGCCGAAATAGCAATGTACGAAGCAAGGAAAGGCGGCAAGACCGATGTTCTATTGTTTACCGGTGAGATGTACGATTCAGTCAATCAACGTCGGGTGGTGGAAAAGGAGTTGCAATTAGCGCTGGATAAAAGCGAATTTGAGCTTTATTTCCAGCCGCAATATGACCGCAACAACGAGATTATCGCGAGCGAAGCATTGTTGCGCTGGAATCATCCCGTCCGGGGAGTGCTGCTCCCCGATCAATTCCTCGAAATTGCTGAACAAACCGGGCTCATCGTGGCGATTGGAGAGTGGGTATTACGCAGTGCCTGTGAATTTCAGGCGATGCTAGAGCCAGTTTCGAGCCAGAAAATTTCGGTCAATATAAGTCCAAGGCAATTTGGTAATGTCAGGTTTAATGAAATTTTGAATGATATTATTGAACAGACAAAAGCAAATCCAGAGCGACTAAAGATCGAGTTAACCGAGGCCATGCTGCTAGAGCCGGGTGAGCATGCGTCGGATAAACTGGAGCAGTTGAAGTCTCTAGGCATTGAAATTTCGATCGATGGTTTCGGCACCGGTTATTCTTCTTTTAGTCAATTGAACCGATTGCCAGTGGACGAAATAAAGTTAGGTAAAGGAATTGTGAGCGGAATCGACAGCTCGACTGAAAACGCTGCTATCGCTGAGTCGATAACACTCATCGCTCAACACCTTGGGGTCAGGCTAGCCGCTCAGGGGGTAGAGACCGAAGCTGAGCTAAAGTATTTTAAAGACG
>JAOUJX010000015.1 GCA_029882955.1 Gammaproteobacteria bacterium | reverse complement strand
TTCTGGACAGATTACCGGTCGAAGTCGGCAGTTACCTGAAGGCAGGAGACGAGGTCGGGCACCTGCTGGAACAGGACCCGATCATTTTTGTCGGTTATGTCAGCCAGCAGGAACGGCACCGCCTGGTGCTCGGTGACAGGGGCATAGCGCGGCTGGTGACAGGCGCGGTAGTCGAAGGTGAGCTTCGTTATGTCGCTTCAGAGGCAGACCCGATTACCAGGACGTTCCGGGTCGAGTTGGCCATTCCTAATCCGGATAGATCGCTGGTTTCCGGCATCACTGCCGAGATTAACATCCCTGTCCGATTTGTTTCGGCGATCCAGCTTTCCTCGGCGTTACTGTCTCTCAATAGTGAGGACGTACTCGGCATCAAAATCGTCAATGCAGAGGATCGAGTCGAATTTTTGCCGGTACAGGTAGTCAAGTCCTCACCGAATGGACTATGGATTTCCGGATTGCCAAAGGAAATCAGGATTATTACGGTCGGTCAGGGATTCGTGCGGGCCGGAGACAGGGTGATAGCCATCGACGAGCGGAAAATCGCGGGTAGCGAAGCGGGCAACTGATGGCTACGATCATCGATGCCGCGATCGAGCGGTCCCGCCCCGTACTTCTTATTCTCTGCCTGATTCTCGTGGCTGGAACGATATCTTATATCACAATACCCAAGGAAGCCGACCCGGATATCGCCATTCCGATTATCTATGTTTCGATCAGCCACGAGGGAATTTCACCTGAAGATGCCGAACGCCTGCTTATTCGCCCGATGGAGAACAAATTGCAGAACATCGAAGGAGTGAAGGAGATGAGTTCTACGGCAGTCGAAGGCAATGCTTCTATTGTACTGGAATTTGACGCCGGATTTGACAGCGATACCGCTCTCACCGATGTTCGGGAAAAGGTCGATGTCGCAAAAACAGATTTACCACCGGAATCTGATGAACCAACGGTCAACGAGGTGAATGTCGCACTCTTCCCGGTGCTGGTCGTTACTCTCTACGGCGACGTTCCGGAACGATTCATGGTGAAGACTGCGCGCGATTTGCGGGATCAGATAGAATCGCTGTCCGGCGTACTCGAAGTTGACATCGCCGGGGATAGAGAAGATCTGGTAGAGGTAATCATCGATCCGGTAAGGGCTGAAAACTATCAACAGTCACAGGAAAGCCTAACTCGATTTATAGCCCGGAATAATGAGCTGGTCGCCGCCGGCGCACTGGATACCGGGAGTGGTCGTTTCGCCATCAAGGTGCCCGGCCTCTTCGAAAATGTCGAAGATATCATGTCACTACCGATCATGGTCAGCGGCGACAGAATGGTTAGATTTTCTGACGTTGCGGTCGCCAGTCGAACCTTTAAAGACCCCACGGCTTTTGCCAGGGTCAACGGTCAGCCAGCGGTTACCCTGGAGGTTACCAAACGTATTGGCACGAACATCATCGATACCATTGCCGAGGTACGGCGCCTGGTGGTCGAAGAGCAGCAGGACTGGCCGCCCGGCATCCAGGTGCTATTCAGCCAGGACAAGTCAAACGATATTCGAGATATGCTGTATGACCTGCAAAACAATGTAATCGCAGCAGTCATGTTAGTCATGATAGTGATCGTTGCGGCTTTAGGTCTGCGAACGGCAGGTCTGGTCGGCCTCGCGATACCGGGCTCATTCCTTGCTGGCATATTGTTTATTGCGATGATTGGCTTGACGATCAATATCGTAGTGCTTTTTGCTTTGATTATGTCAGTCGGCATGCTGGTAGACGGTGCCATTGTCGTGGTTGAGCTAGCTGACCGGAAAATGGCCGAAGGCCTGTCACGTAGCAAAGCTTACGCAGTGGCCAGCAATCGCATGGCCTGGCCGATTATCGCGGCAACCGCGACCACCCTGGCCGCATTTATGCCCTTACTATTCTGGCCCGGTATCGTCGGCGAATTCATGAAATACCTGCCTATTACCCTGATCGCGACGCTCTCAGCCTCATTATTCATGGCGCTGGTATTTGTACCGACGCTGGGATCTTTAATTGGTAATAGAGCAACAGAAGGCAATCGTCAAACCGAAGTTCTGGTGGCGGCTGAAAACGGAAATCTGGACGTGATTAAGGGCTGGACCGGACGATATATTAATGCCCTGCGCTGGTCGATTCATTACCCAAAAACGGTTATCTTCCTGGCGATACTTATTCTGGCCTCGGTATACGCTGGTTATGGAGCATTCGGCAAAGGTATTGAGTTTTTCCCAGAGGTAGAACCGCAAAATATAATGATACAAATACGCGCGCGTGGAGATCTTTCCATCGTCGAACGCGACCAGCTGGTACGCGAGGTCGAGTCACGCATTCTTGATATGAGCGAATTCGCCAGCGTTTATGCACGTAGCGGTTCTCAGTTTCGAGCACAGGTCAGCGAAGATGCGATAGGCCTGATTCAACTCGAATTAATCGACTGGAAATTGCGCCGCCCGGCCAAAAAAATCATGGCGGAAGTGCGTCATCGCGTAAATGACCTTGCCGGTATCATCGTTGAAATACAGCAACAGGAATCGGGACCACCCGTCGGCAAACCCGTACAAATCGAAATCAGCTCGCGTTTCCCTGAATTACTACCGCCTGCAATCAATAGAATTAGAGCTACTCTTGATGAAATTGGCGGATTCGTCGATGTAAACGATTCCCGGTTCATACCCGGCATAGAATGGCAACTACAGGTCGACAGGGCCGAGGCCAGCCGTTACGGAGCCGACATCACGACAGTGGGCAGCATCATCCAGCTAGTCACCAACGGTATTCGCATTGGCTCTTATCGACCCGATGACACCGACGATGAAGTCGAAATCCGCGTCCGCTACCCCGTCGGTAACCGCAGCATCGACCAACTCGATCGACTACGAGTTCCAACAGAACGCGGCGCCGTGCCCCTCAGCAACTTCGTCACACGTCTGGCCAAACCCAAAGTGGGCACCATCCAACGCAGTGACGGGCGACGCATCATGAGCGTGGAAGCAGATGTTGAGGAAGGCGTATTGGCCGACTTTAAAGTCAGCGAGATCCGTAAGCGACTAGCCCAGCAGCAATTTGATCCTCGCATCGAATTCACCTTCAAGGGTGAAGACAAGGAGCAACGCGAAGCAGAAGCATTCCTGCTCAAGGCATTTGGTGTCGCACTGTTTGTCATGGCGATTATATTAGTAACGCAATTCAACAGCTTCTACCAGGCCCTGTTAATCCTGAGTGCCGTATTTTTCTCTACCATCGGAGTCCTACTGGGCCTGTTAACTACAGGCCAGCCTTTTGGAATAGTCATGAGTGGTGTGGGCGTCATCGCACTGGCAGGCATTGTGGTGAACAATAATATTGTCCTCATCGACACCTACAATCGACAGTTAAAAACCGGCCGAAATGCCATCGAGGCAGTGCTACGAACCGGAGCCCTGCGCCTACGCCCGGTACTGCTAACCACGGTGACCACGATTCTCGGCCTGTTACCCATGGTGCTTGGCGTCAATATAGACTTCATCGGACGCAATATCTCGGTTGGTGGACCGTCTACCCAATGGTGGACGCAACTGGCCACTGCGGTCGCAGGCGGACTGGCTTTTGCGACTGTATTGACGCTTGTTATGACCCCCTGTCTTTTGATACTTGGGGAAAAACTTAAAAAACCCACTGCTTCAGCTCAGACCTATCGAAGTATTTAACGACTGTCAGATTGAATCTATTTCGATTTTTCGTTTCCGCCCTTCTGTCGGCTAATCGACCGACTCGCTTCCTTTAAAGATTCTTCATCAAAATCTATACCTACTTCTTTACCAAGTTGCTTCATCATCGGTAGCTGAACAGCCATTCCCAAAAGCGAATCCATGGCCTGGGTCAGTGGAGTTTTTTCTCCATTATCGCTACCCAGCCCACTAACCTGATTAATTTTGATCGATTCGATTTTCTCGATCGGTTTGGCCATTTTTTCAGCTATTTCCGGTAACACCCGGAGCCGGGCCAAATCAAGTTTTAACGACGATGCGGCTGGATTAATACTATTTTCCGCCTCTATCATCGCGGCCTTACCCGCCGCCCTGGCTTCCATTAATTTTAAGGCGGCGGCGGATTTCACCTCCTTTGATAAAGCTTTGGCGCGCACCTGTTTAGCCTGTATCTCAGCCTCCTTTTCAGCCTGTACCAGAGCAATGGCTTTATCGCGTTCGGCTTCGGCAAGACTCCGAACCGTTGTAATTTCCTCGGCGGACTTTACTGCTTCTACCCGGGCACAATCGGCTGCCGCCGAGGCCTGGCTATGGTCTTTTGAGTGCTCCGCAAGGCTTATGTCACGCCTCTGGTTGGCCAGCTCAATTTCGGCCTGTTGATTAATTTCGGCTGTTTTAAGCGCCTGTTCGGTCGCTATCCGTGCTTCTTCGAGTTCTCGCTGCCTGTCGATTTCAGCCTTTTGTACTGCCTGATCACTGGCGATATTTGAAGTGCGAATCTGTCTTTCCATTTCGATTCGTGCCCGCGCGGATTCGAGTTCGCTGTCGGCTTTACGTTTGGAAACTTCGGCGAGTTGTGCGGCTCTACTGGTTTCGACCTGTAACACCTTTTCGATTTCGGCTTGCTGCTCTTCTAAATCGATTTCAAATTTACGTTTATTCGCCTCCATCGCCGACAGGCGCACGGATACGTCTGCGGTTGCATCTATTCCGGCTCTTTCTTTCCTGGAATTGGCCACGACTTCGGCCAGATGGCGCATACCTTCAGCGTTAAACGCATTATTTTCATCCAATGCTGCAAAAGGCGTTTGGTCGAGTGCGGTCAGGGATACGGATTCGAGTTCGAGACCATTACGTTCGAACCACTCTAAAAGGTCGCTATGGACTTTCTCAGTAAACTCATTGCGTTCCTCGTGCAGTTCATCCAGAGTCATAGTTGCAGCGGCGCTATGCAATGCATCGACCATGCGACCCTCGATAAGCTCCCCCAGTTTTTGCGCGTTGAAAGTACGGTCTCCAAATGCCTGCGCGGCTCTCGAAACACCTTCTTCGGTAGGGGTTACCGATACAAAAAATTCGGCTGCTATATCGACCCGCATACGATCCCGCGTGATCAATGAAGATTCACCCGAACGCGCAACCTCTAACTTCAGCGCCTGCATGTTGACCCGTGCTACTTCCTGAAACCAGGGAATCGCCAGTCCACCACCATCCATAATCACACGGCGACCACCCAGACCCGTCCTTACCAGACTAACATCGCGCGACGACCTGACGAATAACCTGGCCAGGATAAAGATCAATATGATCGCACCGACTACCAGCAAAACAACCATTGAAGTCATAGTTTATCTCCTCTTCCCACTTTATTTATTTAGCCCGTTAGAAGCCGTGTTTCTGTGAAAAAATGTGCGACGACATGCCACCATCGAGTGGAATATTACTACCGCGTAACCAACTGGTCATATCCGACAATACAAAAGCCACCACCGGCGCGATATCCTGTGCTGTACCCGGACGGTCCATCACTCGCATGTCTTCTTCCGCGCGCTCGCCCAATGTTTCTATGAAGTCCTTCAATATGGGGGTGTCTACCGGCCCTGGACTAATAGCATTCATGCGTATGCCACGTTCTCGCCAGGTCCATCTATTTTGCATGGTCCAAACGATTAACGCCTCTTTACTAAAAAAATAAGACCGCCCACCTTCGTTGTCGATTCGATGCTCTTGCATAAACCGCTGCAAACCATCGAATTCAATTTTTAGAAATTCATTGATCGACCCGATTGCCTCGCTCCAGTCAAGCCCGGCCAGAGACGCCAGGTTAACAATGGAAGCACCATCATTCAGCTTGGCTATCATATTTTCCGTGAAATACCTAAGCCCCAGAAAATTAACCTTTAACACCATTTCTGCTGGCGCTGTTGGTGGCAATCCCGCGATGTTAGCGATACCATCAATTTGATCGGGCAACGCCCTCACCAGAGCTTTCAGCATCTGTGGGTCGGACATGTCAGCAACATAGAGTTCATCGATGTATTCTTCTGTTTTAGTGCGATCGACACCGATAACGTCGCCACCGAGTTCTTTAATCAGACGCGAGGTCTCAAGGCCGATACCCGAAGCGCAGCCGGTAACCACAATGGTTTTATCCTGTAATAATGGCGTTCGAGTCCAAATTTGTTCAGATGACATTAATTACCCCCCCCCTAAATTAATAGTTCTAGAACACCGGCGGGAAGCCCCGACCACCCCGCTCCAGTGTAATCCAGCGCGTATCGGTAAATGTTTCGGTCGACCAGCGGCCTCCATGCCGACCTAGACCCGAAGACTTGGCACCACCAAAGGGCACATGCGGCTCATCATTAACCGACGAACAGTTGACGTGACACATTCCGGTTTCCAGTCTTCTGGCGATATCCAGCGCACGGTTTTCATCCTGCGAAATAATACCCGAGGAAAGACCGTACTCGGTATTATTGGCAATCGCGATGGCTTCTTCGTCGCAGCTAAATGGGATCACTGGCACGACCGGGCCAAAGGTTTCGTCGTTGTATATTTTCATCTGCGGCGTCACATGAGTCAAAATAGTCGGCTCGACAAATCGCCCATCGACATTACCTCCCGTAACCAGTTTTGCACCCTTGGCGAGAGCGTCATCGAGTTGCTCCTTAACCCGAGTCACCTGGGCATCGTTGATCAGTGGGCCAATAACATTGGCATTATCCTTACAGGGATCACCCACCTTAAGCTGACTGGCACGAGTAGAAAACTGACTAAGAAACGAGTCAAAAATTGCCTGGTGCACCAGTACTTTTTCAACCGACATACAAATCTGCCCCTGGTGCATAAAGCTACCGAAATTAGCAGCGCCTACCGCGCGTTCCATATCGGCATCATCGAGAATAATTAACGAGTCCTTGCCACCCAGCTCGACGCAGCATTTTTTTAGGTGCGCACCGGCCCTTGCCGCAATCTGCCTGCCAACGGCTGTCGAGCCAGTAAAGGAAACGCCCTTGACCAGCGGATTTTCTACCAGCTCGTTACCAACGCTGGCGACCTGTTCACGCGAACAGGTGATCACATTTAAAACTCCCTCAGGTATTCCGGCTTCCTGAAATATTTCAGTAAATAGCAATCCACCTGTATAAGGGGTCTCTTCGGAGGGCTTGAGGACGACGGTATTTCCTGCGGCCAGAGCAAAGGCAATACCTCTTGAAGTCAGAAGCGCAGGAAAATTCCAGGGGCTGATTACCGAGATTACCCCCATTGGTGAACGTATTGCCATCGACAGCTTGCCATGCTCTGAAGGCATGACTTCACCAACCGATTGATAACCCATAGCTGCGGCAGCCCGAAAAACTTCGCTAATATACCCGGATTCAAACATGCCTTTACCAAACCAGCTTCCGCTTTCCTGTTGCAGTGCGCTAACGATCTCAGTCTGGCGCGACACAATAACATCAGCAACCTTGTGCATATAATGCGCACGTTTCGTAAAAGGTAATGAAGACCAGGCAGGGAAAGCCTCTTTCGCGGCATCTATTGCGAGCCTTGTTTCGCTAACCGTGGCATCGGGTATTTTCGCCCAGACCGAATTATCGACCGGATTCAGATCGTCGAAATAACTCGATGTGGAAACCAATCGGCCACCGATATTTAGACTTTCAATCATTTTTCTCATAGTCGTAATTTCCTCAAAGTCCCGGGGCTCACGTGATTGGCCTCATGTCACTTTCTGCATTTGCCTGCTGATCTTATCGCGTTTGTAGATTTCAATTTTGGGGCGCCTATATACTTCAATAACAGGCAGCTCCTTATCCACGCCGATAGAGTCTCCTAAGCAGGCTTTTTGCGCAGCTGATGCAATGCCTGACAGGACACTTTCTATCGAAGGCTCTGCAACAGATTTTAAAAATTCAGTTGCAGGATATAAACCATGGTTGGTGCATAACGGAGACTGACTCAATGCCTGCCGACTCTTTTCACTGGCGCTCGATACCAGATCCGCAATTCGTAAACCACCGAGCAAATCTTCACTCGTTTGACTGGCCGGGGAAACCCTAGAAGAAATATCCAGGCTCGGCGTACTCGTCACCGCAGTCTCAAGTCGTTCAAAGGCACTGATATCGCTGGCAGCACCACCCAGATAAGCGGCTTTAACCGATTCGTCGTTGAGCAGGTCACTGGCTAAACCCTGGCCGATGATGTGACCATTTTCAAGCAGATAGCCTCTATCGGAAATGGCCAGTGCCTGACGGGCATTTTGCTCAACCAGTAAAACACCTACACCCGTTTCGCGTATTGACCCGAGTGACTGAAAGAGCTCAGAACAAAGTAATGGTGAAAGACCGAGAGAAGGTTCATCCAGCATTAGAAATTCGGGTTCTGACATTAACGCCCGCCCGATAGCGACCATTTGTTGCTCTCCACCACTCATGGTGCTGACGCGTTGTTTTCTACGTTCGGCGAGCTTCGGAAAAAGCCCGAAAACACGGGATAAATTTTGCTGTTCTGATCTTCTCGCACGCTGTGCGAAAGCACCCAGTAAAAGATTTTCCTCGACGCTTAAATCTCCAAAAATACCACGGCCTTCGGGCACCAGGGCCAGACCTGCATCGACAATCAGATTCGCGGGCAAGCCGGTAATCGATGCACCGTGGAGTAATACCTGACTCGATTCGGCTTTGGCAATTCGGCCTGCTATGGCATTGAGCAGAGAGGTTTTTCCCGCACCATTAGCACCGAGAATAACCACAATCTCTGCTTTATCGACTTTCAGCGAGACCTGATCGAGTGCCCGATGCTGACCATAGCTAAGGGAAAGATTACTGCATTCAAGCATGATCCTCTCCCAGATAGGCTTTGATAACTTCGGGATGGGACAGCGCCTGCTGTGGCGATCCCTCGGCTATTTTGCTACCCGTGTTCATCACCACGCAGGTGTCGCAAAGACTACGGATAGCGTCCATGACATGTTCGACCAGAATAATGGTTCGTCCTTCGTCACGCAGCGTTTTAATCAGGTCAATACCGATCTGCAGCTCGGTTGGATTTAACCCTGCCAACCATTCGTCTAATAGCAATAATCGTGGATCGGACGCCAGCGCACGCGCCAGTTCGAGACGTTTTTCGTTGATGTAGGTCAGCGAAGCGGTGGGTACGTTAATCATCTCACCGAGCCCGACTTTTTCCAACAATCGAATTGCGTAGCGGTTCAACTCACGACCCCAGAGGCGCTTACTGCCGAATACAGCTCCCGCCATAACGTTTTCAACCACCGACAGTGTCGGTAAAATACGCACTAGTTGAAAAGTACGGGCGACGCCGGCGCGGGCAACTTCACGCGTTGACCAGTCGGAAATCAGCCGGTCACCCAGAACAATATCGCCATGTGTCGGTTTGAATACCCCTGATATTAAATTCATCGTCGTGGTTTTACCCGAACCGTTTGGACCGATGAGGCCGACCACCTCATTTTCGCGCACATTGAAACTCAAGCAATCCACCGCACGCAGCCCGGAAAAGCGCATGGTCAAATCCTGAACTTCGAGAATATATTTATCCACGGTTACTACCCGGTCGAGCCAGACGCATCGATTTAACCAGGTCTTCCAGACGCCCTACCACGCCATCCGGAATAAAATAAACAATTAACAGGAAGGAGACTCCGAGTAATAAAACTGTTTGTGTCGGAAAACTCGATGCGATCACTTCCCATAACAGAGTGAATGGAATGACACCGACCAGTGGCCCCCACAATCGATGTACACCGCCTAGTAACGCCATGATCACAACCTGAAAAGACAGCTCAGGAGAAAATGCCATACTCGGTTCGATGTAGGTAAAACGGGGTGCCATGACTGCGCCCACGACCGCCGCAAAGCAGCCGGAGACCATAAATAAAATGACCTTACAGCCAGCAGAATTAATGCCACAGTGACCAGCCACTAGTTCATCGTTACCAATAATGCGTAGCGCAAAGCCCAGTCGAGATCTTTTTATTAGCCAGCCAACCAGAAATACCAGTGCTGTCAGGGCGATAAGCTGCCAGTAAATATAGTTTTCAGTGATATCAGTAAGCACATATAGGCCCCGACTCCCAGTGAAGTTATTTTGTA
This sequence comes from Gammaproteobacteria bacterium, assembly GCA_029882955.1. Classification (GTDB taxonomy): domain Bacteria; phylum Pseudomonadota; class Gammaproteobacteria. The sequence goes on along the minus strand of JAOUJX010000015.1, from coordinate 12,236 downwards.
TCCAGGTTACTAGCTGACGAATCAGTTCGGCGAGACCGAGAGTAAATATAACGAAGTAAACCCCGGATAAACGAAGCGTAGCAATGCCGACCAGACCGGCCAGAACAATACCGGAAAATCCCGCGATGAGTAGCAAAACCGGATAGGGAATAAATTCAATGCCGGTACCCACGACATAAGCACCGACGCCGTAAAAAGCACCCGTCGCCAGAGAAATATAATGGGTCGGCCCTGAAAACAAAGCCCAGGAAGTGGCCAGTACGGTATACATGGCAATTGGTAACGCTAGCGACATGAGGTAGTCACTATCGGGGATTAGCGGCAAAAGCGCCGCCAGTATAAATAACCCGATAACCAGGGTGAGACTGCAATAATCGCTAAACCTCATATCGCCTTCCTGCCAAACAAACCCTCGGGCTTAAACAACAGCACCAGAATAAATAACAGGTAAGCTGCAGCGAGGGTGAGCCCAGGATCGATCAGACTCGCTACCAGAGTTTCTGCTATACCGAGTACCATAGCGGCAATAATAGCACCGCGTATGTCCCCTACTCCGCCCATAATCACTATGATCAGGGCTTTCATCGTGAAAACCACACCGATCGAGGCATCGAGGGTTAAAAAGGTACTCAACATAATGCCACCAACCGCTGACACCGCGCCACCTAACGAAAATGCTAGAGCAGACATGCGCGGCACATCGATCGCTACTAGCGAAGCGGCATCTGGATTAGAGGTAAGCGCGCGCATCGCCATACCGATCCGTGTTGTATAGATAGCCCAGAACAATAATCCGCAAATGAACACCGACGCCAGGCAGGCAACAACCCGGTTCAGGCCGTAAGGACTACCAAATATTTCAAACGGTTCGGCCAGATAAGAATAGGTGAAAAACTCCCCTCCAAATAGCATAAGCATAATGCCGACCAGGGCAAAGCTCATGCCAAAGGTGGCTAAAATCGTATCGACTTCAAGCTGCCCCTGACTTTTAGCCCGGCGCACCAGCGGTGTGAGTAAATAGCGGTAAACCAGCCAGTTAAATATAAATGCTAGAGGAACAACAAACAGGACAGCGTAAAACGGGCTTATCTGATTTGCGGTAAAAGCCCAGAACGCGGCAAACGCACCGGCCACCAGCATTTCGCCATTCGCCAGGTTCATGATGCGTGCAACGCCGTACTGCAAGGTTAACCCCATGGCCAACAAAGCATAGGTAGCACCGAGCAGAAAACCGTTAGTTAATACTTCCATAGGAAATTAAATGGGTTGTTGTGATACCTGGATAAATTCCAGGTATCACCCATTGTAAGCTAAATATCAGACGAGTCGATTACCAGCCCTTTTTGATCACCGCTTTTTTCTGGCCCGCCTTGCCAGTAGAGCCGACTCCATAAAACTTACCACCCTGCCACTGGCCAACAGTCCAGTACTGGTCAATAACCTGATTATTAAATTTCCAGTCACCCATGACAGTTTTAAAGCTATTATCTTTTATGTATTGAGTAACGGCCGCGCGGTCGGTATTGCCAACACCCTCAATTGCCTGCTCAAGTACCTGCAAACTGGCATAAGTTACCGGGCCTGCCCAGTAATCGGCATCTTTTCCCGTAACTTCTTTATGTGACTTGTAGTAATCCTGTAATTCAGGGGCATCAGGATTAACACCACCGGCACCGAGGTTACCTTCAATGGATGCGCCGAACTTACCTGCGTAAGCCGGAAAACAGGTTGCTACAGCAGTATAAAAAGCTTTTACGTCGAGATTTTCTATCTTCGCCAGCTCAGTCAGTGCAAAGGTGTCAGGTGGATATGACCAGGCTACGAAAGATGTTGGTGATGCCGCTTTAGCACCTTTTATAATCGGGGACAGATCCTGGGTACCAAGCGGGTAAGACTTGTCAAATACCAGTTCAAAGCCAGCCGCCTTAAAAATGGGACGCGCCGAATCAGCGAGCTCAATACCAAAAGCATCGGCAACATTAACCATCGCCACTCGATTATTAATTTCACCGGCGTCTCGCATCGCCTTCAGAATATCGACAACAGAGCTCGCAAACGCCGTAGTAGTCCCAAGGGTGAAAAACATTGATGGGTATCGTTTGGTTAGTTCTCCGGTTTTGTCTGTAATTGCACTTACCGCGATATGCGGGTAACCGTATTTAGCGAAAATCGGGGCCGAAGCCAGGTTCAGGCCGGTACCATAGGGCGCGACAATAAAATCAGCTTTATCTTTGGTGGCCAGTCGCTGAACCGCTTTAATGGTTTCCGCTGGATTCGTACGATCATCGTATTCGATTATCTCTACCGGACGCTTTGAACCATCCGACATTTTCAATCCTCCACGCGCATTGATCTGGTGTGCCCAAAGTTGAATATTTGGCCATTGAGTAATCGCAGCACCACCTGCTAACGGTCCTGTTTTAGGGGCTACTGCACCAATTTTAATCGGTTCCGCAGCACTCGACAGCCCGGCAAAAAACATTGCGCCTATTAATATAATTAATTGTGTCAGCTGTTTCATCATACTCCTCCTGTAGGAAAATAAACTTAGATTGAGGCTCTCGATTTTTATTAGTTATTTGCGATTACCGGCTATATGCGGGAACTAATAAAATTCTCACACGTCTGCTAGCTAAGGGTATTAATCGCCATACTTTCCATATTATTTCTGCTATAAAGCCTTCCATGACAGTAATACACAAACCCGAATTCAGCACCATTAAAGCTAACACTGGATATCCGCTAAGGAAAATTCATTAATGGTCGGAGTTATTCGATTTTGTAATAGCTGATTAAATTTCAGCCATCCGTTTGCGCTCTGAACCGGGCTTTGGATCAGAAATTTAACCTGCCGGAATCAACAACTCCCGATGCTGGCTCTCCTCATAAAAATGATCAATACAATTATTACCCTTGCCGGCTCGATCAACACAAATAAAATCCATCGCAGCATAAGGCGTCAACAATACATGGTGCCAGGTGCCTGCATGATAATTGATACCCTGCTTACCATTGGTTACAAAAGCATGCAGGTCTTCAGCTGAGGGCGCTTCCCCGGCCTTAGCAACAACAACGACAAAAGGTGTTTCGTCGAGCGGTAAAAAAGCCTGGCTACCAAATGGGTGGTATTCAACGTGATCGACTTTTCGCGGCAGGTCGAATTTTTTACTCTTCACCAGACTGATAATTACTGAGGCTTCCTCGCCCGCGGCCTCGACAGTTGCGAGTTTATGAAATCGTTCCGCCATACCATTATTGATGAAATAGGAATCACGGCCTTCGCTCTCGACTACGTCGCCAAAATTTGCGAAATTGGCCCGGGTAAGCGGATTAACAGTCAGTTTATTCATGCCAGCTTACCCAATAATCGCAGGCGGCTAATGCCACCATCCGGGAAAATACTGAGTCGAATATGGCTAACCGTCCCTATCGATAGAATCGTGTCAGAAAATTCGTGCACACTATCCATTTCGAGTTTACTCGAGGGTAGCAAATCTGCCCAGAACTGGCTCTGGGTGATGATCGATTCGGTAGTCCCGCCCTCGACTAAGGCGGCCTGTATTGAACATCGATCCGGATAATTACCTTTGAAATGCGCGGTATCGACGATGATCTGTTCGATAATACCAGGATGGCCCAGCTCGATAATACACCAGTCGTGACCCGGCTCGCGACGTCGACGCGTCTCCCAGCCGTCACCCATGTTCACGCCACGTCCGGGGGCGAGCAGGTTTGCCGCTGAACCAAAGTGAGCATCGTTCCAGGCGAGGGCTCTGGCACCGTTTTCTACCGCGGCGAGGTTGTAGCTTTGCGATTTATCTTTCTCGCGCCAGTCGCACTGAACCTGACCATAAATCCTCAGCCTGGCAACACCACCGTCAGGGAAAATATTTAATCTGATATGGCTAAAGGTTTGTGCTTCGTCGATTTCAAAATAATGATGGCTATCGCCCTTCAGACTCACCGCTGGGAGCACCGGTACCCACTCGGTATTCTCGTCGGGCATGCCACTACAGTAACAGGCATCGAGCGAGCCGGCAGGCGGATAGTTGCCGGTAAAATGAGTCGTATCGATATCGACGCCTTTTATTATGCCAGCCAGGCCTAGTTTAACAATGGCGTGATCGTAGCCGCCATTGCGACGTCGGCGGGTTTCCCAGCCATCCATCCACTTGCCGTTGTCATCGAATTTTCCGTCGATAAATACCGGCGCCTGCGGCTGCAACATCCGCTGACATTCAGCGAAAAAATCGTCGCTACAGGACACGATTTCGGCGCCCAGCCGGGGTTGTGCGAGATCGATCCAGTCGTTTACAAAATTTGGGATTGAGTCAGTCATTTTTCTACCTTTGTCAGCATACGCTGAGAAATCTGATTGTGTTGTTGGACCAGTAAATCTAGATCGAGCCCGGGTATTTCGCCCTGCTCGACTACTGATTGCCCGTTGATCATTGAATACCAGACCCGGCCGGGAGCACAGGTCAGGAGCGATGCCACCGGATCGCTCATAGCGCCGGCATGACTAATATCGTCGATACGAAAGCTCACCAGGTCGGCGGCCTTACCGGCTTCGAGACTGCCGATATCATCCCGGTTTAAAACTCTGGCGCCACCGAGGGTGGCAAGTTCCAGGGCCTCTCTGGCGGAAAAACGACCCGCACTGGATTCAAACCCCGGCCAGCCGACGCGTTGCAACAACATAGCCTGCCGGGCTTCGCCGAGTAAGTGGTTACCATCGTTACTAGCCGAGCCATCAACGCCAAGGCCGACACGTACATCGGCGTCGCACATCTGACGAATCGGTGCGATACCGGACGCCAGGATCATATTACTAGTCGGACAATGGCAGACACCGCTTTGAGTTTTCGCCAGCGTGCTGATTTCCTCTTCATCCGGATGCACCATATGTGCGTACCAGACGTCTTTCCCGGTCCAGCCCAGGCTCTCCATATATTCAAGCGGCCGCATGCCGAATTGCAATTGACAGAAACGATTTTCATCGATGGTTTCTGCCAGATGAGTATGCAGGTTAACCGCCGGGTATTGTCTCGCGAGTTCAGCAGTCTTGCGCATCAGGTCCGCGCTCACGCTAAACGGCGAACAAGGAGCCAGGCCAAGTCGCAACATGGAATAAGGGTCAGGATCGTGAAATTTATCCAGCACACGAATACAGTCGGCGAGAATATCGTCTTCGTCTTCGCATAGATTGTCGGGGGGCAAACCTCCCCTGCTTTCACCAAGACTCATACTGCCCCGGGTAGGATGAAAACGAACGCCCAGTTCCTGCGCGGCACGAATTTCGTCGTCCAGTTTCGCGCCATTAGGAAAAAGATACAGGTGATCAGCGACCGTGGTCGCACCGGAAAGTAACAACTCGGCAAGACCCAGCCTGGCACTAACGTAAACCGCCTCGCCATCCATTCGCCCCCAGATCGGGTAAAGCGTTTTCAGCCAGTCGAACAGTGACAATCCCTGTGCTGTACCAATACTGCGCGTCAGGGTTTGGTAGAGATGGTGATGGCAATTGATCAATCCGGGTAAGACCACCGTGCCGCTGGCATCAATATCTTCCTCAACTTCAAAAGACTGGTTTTGCAGCCATTGATTAGCCTCTTCGTTATCGCCAACAAAAATAATTTTGTTTCCGTCAACCAGTACTGTGCCGTTAATTATTTCACGACGCTCCGAGTTCATAGTGACCAAACGTTCAGCATTTCGTACCGCTGTAATCGCCATACTCAGGAGTCCTTTAAATACCGGGGCTGGCCCATAACGTGGGTCGCGGCAACACTGCGATCATCGCCCAGTATCATCAATGCAAAAAGCATATCAGCGATAGAGTCGGCATTCACCATCCGTTGTTGCATGAGTGGTGTCGCCTGCAAATCGAGCACGACAAAATCCGCGTTTTTACCCCTGTCGAAATTACCAAGAGAGCCGTCAAGATATAAAGACTTTGCACCACCCAGGGTGGCCAGATAAAAGGCCTTCAGCGGTGACAGCGACTGCCCCGCCATCTGGCATACTTTGTAAGCCTCATTAAGGGTTTGCAACATACTAAAGCTGGTGCCTCCACCGACATCGGTGGCAATCCCTACCCGGGTATTTTCCTGTTCAGCCTTTTCCAGATCAAATAATCCACTACCCAGGAACAGATTCGAGGTCGGACAAAAAGCCATCGCAGCTCCGCTATCCGCCATGCGCTCGCGATCGGCCTGGTCGAGGTGGATGCAATGGGCATAAACCGAACGTTCGCCGAGTAATCCATAATGGTCGTAAACATCAAGATAACTGCGTCGCTCGGGAAATAGCTTTTTCACCCAGGCGACTTCGTCGTGGTTTTCGGCTACATGCGACTGTAAATAAACACCCGGGAATTCTTCCACCAACCGTCCCGCTGCTTCAAGTTGGGCTGGTGTCGATGTTGGTGCGAATCTCGGTGTTACCGCATAAAGCGCCCGGCCTTTCCGGTGCCAGCGTTGAATCAATTCAGCACTTTGTTGATAACTGGTCTCGGCGGTATCGCAGATAAAATCGGGGGCATTCCTGTCCATCATTACCTTGCCCGAAATCAAACACATATCGCGTTTTTGTGCCGCACTGAAAATTGCATCGACAGATTCTGGGTGAACCGTGGCAAAAACTCCGGCGGTGGTCGTTCCATTGCGCAGTAGTTCGTCACAATAGAAACCGGCTATCGAATCAGCGAACTTTCGATCTGAAAATTTAGCTTCGGTCGGGAAGGTATACTTCTCTAACCACTCGAGCAACTGAGTACCATAGCTCGCAATGATTTCGGTTTGTGGATAATGGGTATGCGTGTCGATAAACCCGGGCATTATCAGTTTGCCCGAGTAATCATAGAGAGTGGTGTTATCGTTTAATTCACCATTAAAATTTTCCAGAGAAATAACACGACCCTGCTTTAACAATAACAGGCCATTTTTTATATACCGACAGGCCTGGTCGTTACGATCAGGGTCATCAACAAAGTGTAAAAAATCTGCCCGTACCGCTGTATCGTAATCGATGTCTGAGATTGCCGTGTCGGTCATTGATTTATTGCGTCTGCTGCTCGTGCCAGCCTGCGATCAGTGCACGTTCGTCATCGGTCATTTGCGTCAAGTTTCCGAGCGGCATGTATCGTGTTTGCACCGTGGTCGCAATTTTCGCTGCATTTAGTTTAATTTGTTCACTGGTTTCCAGCACCAGCCCAAGCGGTGGACTGACAAATCCTGCCTGAGTTGGTTTAACAGCATGACAGGCAACACAACGATCGATAACCACCTGTTGAATTTGCGAATCGCTAATCGTTGTTGACTGACCAACATCGGGCACGGAAGGCTTCAGATAAGCAACCATCGTCAGCAATAAAACCACGCCAGCTACTAGTAGCGCCTTGTTGGCATTACCACGGTGACGCAATACAAAATACTGTCGTATCAATACACCGGCCATCATGATAAATCCCAGCACCAGCCAGCCCTGCTCATGACTGTAAGTCATCGGGTAATGGTTGCTGATCATGATGAATAAAACCGGCAGGGTAAAATAAGTATTGTGGACCGAGCGTTGTTTACCGATAACGCCGTATTTCGGGTCGGGGGTCTGACCAGCCCTGATCTCGGCGACCATGCTTTTCTGACCCGGAATAATATGAAAAAACACATTGGCGACCATGATAGAGCCCATCATCGCACCCACGTGTAAATAAGCCGCCCGCGCGCTAAATAACTGGAATAGAGCCCAGTCGCTGAGCATGACAAAAATGAAGATAACCACGGCTAGTAAAGTATCCTTACCCTTCAACATGCTGCAAAGCGTGTTATAGACTAACCAGCCGCCAACAATAGTGCCGATACTAATCATTATCGCTACTACTGGTGTTAAGGGCATCACCTGACGATCAATCAGGTAAGTATTGGCACCAAACCAGTAAATAATAGCGAGTAATCCCATACCCGATAACCAGGTGGTATAGGCCTCCCACCTGGACCAGTGTAAATGATCCGAAAGCGGTTCGCCCTGTGGCCCGGCAAGGAACTTCTGGCTCTGATAAACACCGCCGCCATGTACCGCCCAGAGCTCACCGGAAACACCCCGGTCACTATCAGCCGATTTGACCGGTTTACGCAGCGAGCTATCGAGCATGACAAAATAGAACGAGGCGCCGATCCAGGCCACGCCAGTGATCAAATGCAACCAGCGCACCAGCAAATTCGCCCAGTCGAGTAGATAAGTTTCCATTTTGGATTATTTAGATTAAATTTGCAGAAAGGGCGTGCTGTTACTACATCAATAACAGCACGCCGTTTATCGATTTACTGCTTTGGCAGTTTACTCACCACGCCTTCGAGGTAGTAATTCATGCCATTCAGATCCTTGTCACTCATAGTCGCGCCAGCCGCTACCCGGACCTTGCCGTCCTGGTCAACAACCGGTCCGGAAAACGGATGCAGTACACCGCTGGTTAAATGCTTTTCCATATCACGAATACGAGCCTGGAGCTCGGCCGGAATAGCAGGGTTTAGCGGAGCCAGGCTGACCATACCATCCTTATAGCCGCCCCAGATGCTTTCCGGTTTCCAGTTACCGGCTTTCACATCATTCACTGTCTTGACGTAATAATCACCCCAGTGATGCGTGGCTGCTGTCAGGTGTGCTTTAGGGCCGTATTTGGACATATCGGAATGATAGCCAAAAGCATACTTGCCCTGCTCTTCCGCAGCCTGTACTACGGCAGTAGAGTCGGTGTGCTGAGTGATGACATCGGCATTCTGCGACATCAGGGTCATTGCGGCCTGACGCTCTTTACCCGGGTCATACCATGAGTTAACCCAGATCACTCGCAGTTCAGCCTTTGGGTTCACGCTACGGGCACCCTTGATGAATGCGTTAATACCCTGTAAAACTTCAGGGATCGGGAATGCAGCAACGTAACCCAAAACATTCGATTTCGTCATTTCACCCGCGATAACACCAGTCAGGTATCGACCTTCGTAGAAACGGGCATTATAGATACCCATATTCTTGCCCATCTTGTAACCAGTGGCGTGCACGAATGCAGTCTTTGGAAACTTCTTCGAAACTTTCAGCATGTAGTTCATATAACCAAAGCTGGTCGCGAAGATAACCTTGTCACCGCGCTTGGCCATTTCACGGATAACACGCTCAGCGTCCGAGCCTTCGGCTACGTTTTCAACGTAATTAGTTTTAACACCGGTTTCTTTTTCCAGCTGGAGTCGACCCAGATCATGCTGGTATGTCCAGCCTGCATCACCGATAGGGCTAACATAGACAAAGCCTACGGTATCTTCGGCAGCAAACCCGCTCGATATGCTGGTGACGACAGCCAGACCTGCGACTGCCAGTTGTTTTAATAATTTATTTTTTAGTGCCATGTTGTAATCCTCCCGGGATCTCTTAGTTAATATCAGCGTGTCTAACACAGGTTCTATAGCTTACATTGCGTGAATGCCTGCTTAACCATTCCTGCCTTCCCATTGCACGGCCCGCCAATACCGTACAACTTGTCTATCATTACTTCCTTCTTCAGGCATCCGGTCGATAAGGCAAACCCAGTGATACCGGTGCATTCAAACGAACCGTATTCTGGTCACGCGAAATAATAACCAGCACGATGATGGTTGCCAGATAAGGTAGCGACGAAAGAAACTGAGAGGGTATATTAATCTCCAAACCAGATCCCTGCACAAATAATTGAGCCACCATTACGCCACCAAATAAATAAGCACCCACCAGCACCCTAAACGGCCGCCAGGTAGCAAATACAACCAGCGCGATAGCGATCCAGCCGCGCCCCGAAACCATCCCCTCGACCCAGAGCGGAGTATAGAAAACCGAGAGGAATGACCCTCCAATACCTGCCATCGCACCGCCGAACAGGGTTGCCATATAACGGATAGAGATTACGTGATAACCAATCGAATGGGCCGCAGCGGGTGATTCGCCGACCGCACGTAATACCAGACCCGGACGACTGCGGAATAAAAACCAGACTATGCCCGCAAACAGCGCCCAGGAAAAATACACCAGGATTTGTTGATCGAATAACGCCGGACCAAGCACCGGGATATCAGCAAGCAATGGTATGCGGATAGAACCCACTGTTTCGAGAATTTCCGACTCGTAAGGTTTACCGATAAAAGCCGATAAACCGACACCAAAAATAGACAGCGCCAAACCCGTTGCTACCTGGTTACCCATCAAGGTCAATACCACCACCGCGAATAGAAATGACATCAGCATACCCGCTGCCATTCCGGCGAGAACACCGAACCAGGGATTGCCGGTGTGGTGCGTTACCGCGAAGCCAGCTACCGCACCCATCGCCATCATACCCTCGGCTCCCAGGTTGAGTACGCCGGACCTCTCAGCAATCAACTGACCCAGAGCTACAATAATGAGCGGCGTACCCGCGATAATGGTTGCTACCAGTATCGATGTGATCAAGCTACTATCCATTGGCTTTTCCCCACTTCAGCCGATAGTTGATAAACACGTCCGAACCCAGCAGGAACATCAACAGCATGCCCTGAAATACGTTGGAAATCGAAGAGGGTAAATTCATATATTGCTGGGCCTGCTCGCCGCCGAGATATAACAAGGCCATCAGCAAGCTGGCAAAGAAAATACCCACCGGATTCAGGCGTGCGACAAAAGCCACAATAATCGCGGCAAAACCATAGTTATTAGAAACATGCTCAGTAAGCTGCTCCATTGGCCCGGCGACTTCTGACATGCCGGCAATCCCGGCCATCGCTCCGCCACTCAGCAAGCCAATCCAGATCATGCGTTTGGCGGAGAAACCAGCATAACGTGCCGCATTAGCCGCATTACCCGCGACCTGCATCTGGAAGCCCAGAAAACTCCGATACATGAAGATATAACCGGCAATCAGAGCCGCCAGCGCAAAGCCAAAAGCGATATTCAGTCGTGTATCTTCGATGAGTACCGGCAACAGCGCCGACTCTTCAAACATACGCGATTGCGGGAAATTAAAACCGTCAGGATCCATCATCGGCCCATGCACCAGCCAGGATACTGCCAGCTGAGCAACATAAACCAGCATCAACGAAACCAGTATTTCATTGGTATTAAACCGCGTTTTCAGGTACGCCGGTATCGACGCCCATAACATGCCACCGATACATCCGGCGACAACCATCAGAATCAAAATATGAAAGCCTTCTGATTCATAGAAATACAAGGCCACCGCACTGGCGGCCACCCCACCCATGATGTACTGCCCTTCAGCACCGATATTCCAGACATTAGCGCGAAAACCTATCGCCAGCCCGATCGCAACCAGCATTAAAGGCGTTGCCTTCAGCAATAGCTCACCGACGCCGTAGAGATCACTGACAGGATTAATGAAAAATATGCGAAAGCCCTCGAGCGGGTTCTTACCTAGCACGGTAAACAGGATCAGCCCGCCGATTAACATCAATACTACCGCCAGCAAAGGCGACAGGTAGGACATTACCTCCGACGATTCGGCTCTGGGTTCCAGTCTAAGCATGAGAAACCACCTCAGTATCAGCAGTGGACCACATACCACTCATCCACATACCAATTTCGTCGATACTGGTATCGGCCAGTTTTTTCGCAGGCGACAACCGGCCCTTAGCAATGACCGCAATTCGATCAGATACCTCAAACAATTCTTCCAGCTCTTCAGAGATCACCAGTATCGCCGTACCTTCATTTCGTAAATCGATCAATTCCTGTCGAATGAAAGCAGCGGCACCGACATCGACACCCCAGGTCGGTTGCGACACAACCAGCAACCTGGGTGCCTGCAGGATTTCTCGACCCATGATAAATTTCTGTAAATTACCCCCGGATAACGACTTTGCTGCGGCCTTGCTACCGCCGCACTTTACGTCAAATTTTTCAATACACTGATCGGCGAATGCCTTCACCCGATCGAAACGGATCATGCCGCGGTTGAGCATGTCTTTTCCGTGCGCGGTCAACAGCGCGTTATCGGCTAATGACATCTGTGGTACTGCGCCACGACCCAGTCGCTCTTCTGGCACAAATCCCATACCCGCCATACGTCGAGCGTCGGGCAATAGTGAGGCTGCCGGCCTGCCACAAATTTCGATAACATCGTCGTCGTCCAGTAAATTTTCTCCCGAGAGGGCGTAAAGCAACTCCTGCTGACCATTGCCCGATACACCGGCGATACCGAAAATTTCACCCGAGTTAAT
>JAOUJX010000272.1 GCA_029882955.1 Gammaproteobacteria bacterium | reverse complement strand
GCCATTTTTCGCAGTCTGATATAAAAGCTCCGGCCAAAGCTCTGTCTCCATGAGTAAGCAAAGTTTGATCCTGTGTTGGTGAACAAAGCGCCGACAAAAAACAAAAAAATCGACCGGGATGATTCCAGGCTCAACAGCAGATGAAAAATTACTTTTTATCGCCTGATAACCCGTGGCAGTAAAGCTGGTAAACAGGATCGGCTCTCCCTGATTGACGAGTGCTTTAACCAGGGGCGAAACTGCATTTACTTCGCCGATAGAAGAGGCGTGAACCCAAACTTTTGACAGGCTGGATCGATCGGCAGGCCCCCAGAATCGTTGCCGGAGATATCGGGGTAGCTTTTGCGATCGGCCATGAAAAAAGGCATGTAATATCCAGAAAGGCAATAGTAATACCGACAGCAGCCGGTAAGCTGAGCCGGGTGACTCGGCGATCATCAGTAGAAGCCGGCTTCCCCCGCCGGGCGGGTTTTAAAACGCTGGTGTATCCACATGTAATGGCCGGGGTGCTGGCGTACAAATTTTTCGATGGATGCGTTTATTTTGGTAGCGTCAGCAATATCGTTATCGCTGGGAAAGTCCGTCAGCGGCGGTTCAATCCACAAAATATAACCCGAACCGTCGGATTTTCGTTCAGGATAAAACGGCAACATCACAGCATCGGATGCCTGAGCCAAACGAGAACTACCGGTAATAGTCGCTGTTTCCACACCAAAGAAAGGAGCGAATACGTTTTTTTCATCCTGGAAATTCTGATCGGGTGCATACCAGGTTGGGATTTTGTTTTTGATTCCTTTAATCAGCCGTCGCGTATTCTTCCTCGAAATAGCATCGACAAAATAACTGCTTCTTTTGCTGTATAAAAAATGATCAAAAAGTGGGTTCTTTTGCTTTCGGTACATGACCTGAACCGGCATGAATAAAGCCAGTAGACGCGCACCAATTTCGAGACTGGTGAAATGTCCGGTCAGTAAAATTACACCTCGACCGCTTTCGAATGCTTTGTCGATATGCTCCTTTCCGCGTATCTCCACGAGGGGTTTTAATCGCTTTTCGGACCACCACCAGCACATCGACATTTCCAGAAGAGAGATCCCGATATTCTTGTTGCTACGGATTTTAATCGCATTGCGTTCGCTCTCGGACAGCTCCGGGAAGCAACGGCGTAAATTGATATCGACAATTCGTTGGCGATATTTCGACGTATAGGGAAGACTTTTACCCATTAATTTTCCAAGCTGTAGCTGTGCCTGGAATGGCAACAATGCGATACAGCGTAGCAGGCCGATGATGACCCACGTCGCCCAATATCGAGGGTGCCAATAGTCGCTGGCTACAAATTTTTCGTCACTGCTCGATGCCATCGGTTTGTTAATTCAACCACCGATTAATTTCGGCAAGGTCGTCGATATTCAGTAAACCGGCTGCTTGCTTGAGCTTGAGGATATTAATGAGATAGTCGTAACGTGCGCTGGCGTAATCGCGCTGGGCGGCGTAGGTTCCCTGTAATGATATCAGCACATCGACCGAAGTCCGTGTTCCGACCTCAAACCCTGCCTCGGTAGCTTTCAAGGCGGTGGTGCTGGAACTCAGCGCCTGACGCAATGCCTTAACCTGGCTAATTCCCGAAACAACGCCGAGATAGGCATCGCGGGTTTGCTGGGAAGTCAATCGGCGTTGCAATAGGGCTGCGCTTCGAGCGGCCTGGTATTCGGATTCGGCGCGCTGCTTGACGGCATTGATGCGGCCACCCGTGAACAGCGGGATATTGAGCTGTACAGACAGACTGAGATCATTGCTATCGTATTCACCCAAATTATCGTCGTCGAATCGAGTGTCAGAATATCGGGCAATGAAATCTACCTTAGGATCGTCACTACCGGCCTGCTGATCGCGTGCATGTTCGGCAGCCCTGAGTGCAGCGAGAGCCGAGATCAGACTACGGTTGTTTTGGGCTGCTATCTCTACCCATTTCGAACTTTGCGCGGGCTCGGGTATCTCGAGCTGGAGTTTATCCCCGAGCTGGGCTAGTTTTAGAGCAGGAGGTTCGGCGATAATCACCTGCAAAGCCTGGAAAGCGTTATCGAGCAGGTTCTGGGTTAATAACTCGCGCGCGACAGCGCTATCGTAACGTGCCTGAGCCTCGTGCACGTCGGTAATGGCGATGAGACCGACTTCGAAACGTTTCTGCGCCTGTTCTAGTTGTCTACCAATGGCTGTTTTTTCTGCGGTGGCAAATGCGACGTTATCCTGGGCAGCGAGAATGCCAAAGTATCGCTCTGCAACACGCAGCACCAGACCCTGCTGGCTGGCTTCCAGGTCTGCCTCGGCTTTTGCAACTTGAGCTTCGGCGGCATTCACCAGAGCCAGGGTTTCGGCATTGTAAAGGCTTTGTGACAGGTTCAGGCTATAGCCGATGCTATTAGTCGTCGAGCTCGAAGGACTGCTGAGAGAAGAATCGGCTTCACGAATAGTGCCATTTGCCGAGAAATTAACCTGAGGTCGGCGGGCAGACTGGGCAATAGGCAGTGCTTCTGCGGCAGCAAGATAATTCGATTCGGCAATTTTGAGCTGGGCGTCCTGTTCGCGCGCCAGTTCATAAACGTCGAGTAAATCCTGGGCTAATAGATTGTGACTGACGAATAAGAGTATGAGTAAAAGAATGCGCTGATGCACGATGATTGACCTGGTAAAATGATAAAGCAAATTATAAAGAATTCGGGACTGTATTAATACAATCACTATTTAGGACAGGCACTATTTAGTACAACGCCATATCCTGATCGACCTGATGCGCCCAGGCATTGACACCGCCGTCGAGATTAATCAGGTTATTGCAGGATTGCTGAATGAGAAAATTAATCACCTGCATGCTGCGAACCCCATGGTGGCAGATCACCACGCACTCTTCGGCAGCACGCACAAGATCCAGCTGTTGGGGGATTTGGTTCATAGGAATATTCACACTATTCGGCAGATGGCAAATTTCGAATTCCCAGGGCTCGCGGACATCCAGCAATAAAGGGCTTGCTGATTGTAAATGATCCGACAGCTCGCTGGCTTCCATCCTACGCATAACAGTCATACGAAAGCTAAACTGGTTTAAGCCTGCAACGCAGGTAGATCGGTTTCGAACAGTGACTGTCGAGTCCATTCGGCGTCGTCAGTGCGGGTAATGAGCAATGCCTGCATGACTGGCGACTGACCCTCGATGACAAACATACGACCGCCGGGACGAAGCGCTTGCTTGAGGTTCTCGGGCACCTGGTTGACCGAGCCGGTGACCGCAATCACGTCGTATCGCTCGTCGTATTCGACATCGAGGCCGTTAGCGAGTTTAAACTCGATATTATTCAGTCCGGCCTGCGAGGCGTTATGTTGGGCGAAACTCAGATTGTCTGCATCGCTATCAAGACTTAATACCCGATTACCCAGCGTAGCCAGACAAGCCGAGATATAACCCGACCCGGAGCCAATCTCCAGTATCGAATCATCTTTATTCACCAATAATGCCTGCAATAATCGCCCCTCGATAACCGGGGGGAACATGGCCGTCTGATTAGCGAGTGGAATCTGACAATCGGCGTAGGCCAGACCCTTGTAGTGATCTTTGACGAAACCGGCACGATCTATAGCGTTGAGAACATCAAGAACCTGGCTATCGAGCACTTCCCAGGGACGAATTTGTTGTTCGATCATATTGTGTTTTGCGACTTCTGGGCTATTCATCATGGCGTTTAATAGTCTGATTTGGCAGGTGGCATAGTATATAGAATACCAGGCGAATTTGTACCAGAAAAATGCCGAATTACCACTCGGCATTTTCGTAATTATGGGTGATTTCTTCACCGGCTTCTATGTCTCTCAAAGCCACTACCGTCAAGTCATCGTAGTAGCAGGCGTTTGGGGTGTCGGCGTGGTTGATGTATTTAAGGTTGCAACTGACCTTGAAGCCTTCGGTGTTGCTTAGCCAGAGGACATGGGCGCCGTTTCGTTTGCAGGGGGTGCCTTTTAATCTGCCTATGACGCTGTCTTTGAGGATGGTTATGCGTGCAAATAAGCCGCTACCATGAATGTTGCTATCACTAACGTAGGTGATTTCGTCCAGGGCTTTCAAATCAGGATTGTATTTCTTGTTGTTAAGAGTATTATTTTGAAACTAATTAGTAATTATAACAATAAATCTACAATAGAGTCGTGAACAAACAGCGCAGAAAAAGAATTTTAGGCGATCGGTTTAGAACGAATTTAACCGCGCCCGATAATACCAACAAATTCTACGGCAATAAAGTGAAGAGCAAAATGAAAAAAATATATCTTATCATTATCAGCAGTTGCCTGGCTTCTTCAGCTATGGCAGGCGGCTATCGAGTCGCATTACAGGGTCAAAAAGCACTGGGTATGGGGCATGCCGGTGTCGCGATGACCGATAGTTCCGAGGTCGTGTTTTTCAACCCCGGGAGTTTAACCAGGCTAGAGGACGATAGAGATTTCACTGGCGGCATTACCTTGTTAGAAGCCGAAACCCTGTACCAGAACGAACTGACCAACTCCAGTGCCAGGACAGACAATCCTCTGGGAACCCCGATTAACGCTTATTATGCTAGTCGGTTATCCAGTGAAATGTCCTGGGGTCTGGGTATTTACACACCATACGGAAATGCCGTCGAGTGGGAAACCGATTGGGAGGGATCGCACCTGGTGAACAATATTGAGCTTAAGACAATATTTATCCAGCCGACCATATCCTATCAAATTGACGACACCTACAGTGTTGGATTTGGCCTGGCTTATGTCTCCGGACTGGTAAATTTCAATCGAAATTTAAGCACCTCGTTAATCGACGCCAATGGCAATCGCTCGAACGTCACTATCGATGCATCGGGGGTTGATGCCTGGGGTGTAAACCTCGGTCTTTTCGCCAAATTCAATGAAGAATTATCACTCGGTGTCAGTTATCGATCCAAAGTCGATTTAGAAGCGCGTGGCGAGTCAGCCGACTTCGCGAATATCCCCGGCGCCTTACAGACAGCCTATGCAGATACGACTTTTGACGCCGATCTGGTCTTACCCGCCGAACTGACGATAGGTGTGGCTTACCAATACAGCGATAAAACCACACTGGCCTTCGATCTGAACCGCACCTTCTGGAGCGCCTACGATGAGCTAACGGTTACCTTCCATAATGCCGCGGGCGTCTCGATTAACCCGCGTGATTACAAAGACGCCAATATCTATCGTTTTGGTGTACAGCATCAGTATAACGACCAATGGACCCTGCGCGGAGGTATCTATATCGACGAGTCTCCAGTCAGAGACGGTTATTTTGCGCCAGAGGCGCCACGTAACGATTCAATCGGTTATACAGCAGGCGCTTCGTACCAATATAACGAAAACATGGAATTCGACGTATCCCTGCTGATACTGACCTTCGACGAGGTTGACAACTCCTACGATTATTACGAGGAGGGTGGAACCCCGATCCCCTTTGGGGGCACCTACGACTCGAGTGCAACGTCGATCGGTTTCGGCCTTAGCTATCGTTATTAATAGAGGGGAAAAGAATTATGAAATACTCAATTAAACATGTTTTTTATGCGCTCACAACAGCGGCACTTTTGACCGGTTGTGATGCTGAATTTGATAATCCTGTCGGGGGTGCTGGTTCTTATTCCAGTGGTACGGCGGATTTTTCTAATTTTGTGGCGATCGGGGATTCGCTGACTGCTGGGTATGCTGACGGGGCGCTTTATCGGCATGGGCAGGAGAATTCTTATGGGGCTATATTGGCTCAGCAGTTTGCGTTGGTTGGGGGTGGGGCTTTTAGTCAGCCGTTGATGCCGGTTGGG
>JAOUJX010000271.1 GCA_029882955.1 Gammaproteobacteria bacterium | reverse complement strand
GTGTGGGTCTTATCTATGGACGTGGATTTAATTGATTTTTTCTCAGTTAGTGCTGCGTGGATTTGAAACGGGAAACAAAGCCGAAGGATAGCAAATCAGCGTCCTGGCGGGCAATTGATTCTGTGCCCGAAGGGGCTGCCCTGATGAATAAATTTGATTTGTAACATGGCGATTTAAAAGCGGCTATGGAGCGGTTTGAAACGAGAGGTTGACGACCGTTGGCTGACCACGCATATATATTTCAGGCGGGAATAAGCAGAGAATATAACTCCTGAAACGCACTCAGGAGTTACTTCTCGAAAAGATAATTATCCAGGAAAACTCGGATTATGAGACCCGCTGATACTCCTTGATACGCTCGGTTAAGGTCAGATTGATACTGTTTAAAGTCGACACGTTTTCGAGGTTACCGGTTATTTTTTGAGTTGATTGCCTGCTCAGATCAGAGATCGAATGAATGTTTTCGTTGACCAGTGAAATAGTCTCTTCCTGCTGTTTGGCCATTTCCCGTAGGTGGATATTCATTTGATTAACACTCTGGATGGCCTGGAATACCTGAGACAATGCCTCGTTGGTTCCAGTAATGCCCTTGATAGACTGCTCGGCTATTTTTTGCCCCTGGTCTATGTTGGAGACGGCATCCCGGGTTACGTTCTGTAGTGTTTCTATAATAGTTTGAATTTCTTCGGTAGATTCCTGTGTCCGCTGCGCGAGTGTGCGTACTTCGTCGGCGACGACCGCAAAACCTCGCCCTGACTCGCCAGCGCGAGCTGCTTCGATGGCCGCGTTGAGCGCCAGCAGGTTGGTCTGTTCGGAGATACCTTTGATGACGTCAACGACGCTACCGATACTTTCTGCACTTTTAGCTAACTGATCGATCGAGTTTGAAGTCTGTGACATCGATTTTCCCAGTTTTGTAGCCAGTTGGACGACTGAATTGACTTCGCTGGATGCGGTATTTGCCTGGGTATTGGCACTGTTGGTAGCACCGGCCACTTCTTCAATATGGTCGGTCAGTTTCGATGTCGATGCAGACATGTTGTCCATCGCACTGACAACTGTTCCGGTCTTCTCATTTTGATTGTTGAGAGCCTGTTGTGACTCGTTGGTTGACTGGTCCAGTTGCTGGGCCGTCTGGTTGATAGATTCACTGGCACCTGCTATATCCCTGGTGAGCGATTCGAAATTTTCGAGCAAACGATTAAATTCTTCTGCTACGTGGTCTTTGCCCAGGGTTTCGACGCGTACCGATAGATCGTGATTTTTCTGCACCTTCTGTATTGCTGCTATTAGTTCTGTTGCGCCCTGTTCTTCGCGACGCATCATGGTTGAAAAATAAATAAGAATTGCACTTTCAAATATAACAAAAGCGGCATGGGTAAAGGTTATAGTCCAGCTACAGTCGTAGGCGAAGGCCTGCATCGGGACTCCGGCCACGGTAACACCGTTGAGTTGTAAATAGGTGAAAACCAGGTGGTGAACAGCAATTACCCCGGCGGGTACCACTATCGTGAGCCAGTTGCGATATAGCAGCAAAATAGCCAATGCACTGAATATATGGAAGTGCATTTCCAGCCGTCCAAATTGAGACTGGATCATAATCGCAGAAAATCCCATAAAAAGTATACCGGCGATAATCCCGAATATGGGGCTACCCCGGGTTAGAAGGTAGGCTGCGGTTGCCATCGCGCCAACCAGTAATGAGCCGACTATGGCGAACATAGAAGTACCGAATCCGATCGGTACTAAAAACATCACTACCGGCAGGTGCAGCATTAAAATAGTAAATACCAGCCTGTCATACTTGAGTAACTGATTATTTCCGGGGGTGTTATTGCTAGCTAGTGCGTCCATGATGGCCTCATATTTCTCTTATGACGGGTATATTGTTAAGTTGATAAAAATCGTCGATGATTTGTTTTATATCGACTGCCATGCCGTTATAGGTCAATCGCAGATTGCCTTCGGGGTCAATTAAAAACAGGCGGGCAGGATGGTCTATCGAATAATTATTGCTATCTGAGTTCCCATTAATGCGGAAACCGGCATTAAAAGCAGTGGCGAGTGACTGCATTTTCTGCTGAGTATCGGCGCGAAGGCTGGTGAAGTTATTGCCGCGCTGATTAAAATATTTCTCTAGAGAAGAAGGTTTATCGGTATTAGCATCCATTGCCAGGTAAACAAATTCGATATCGTCTTCAGGTAATACGCCAGCAATTGAATTTAATAGAAAAGCCTGCGAATGACATACGTCCTGGCATTGCAAAAAGCCAAACATTAAATAAATGTGCTTTCCTTTAAAATCGGACAGGGTGGTGGTTTTGCCGTTAACATCTAAAAGCTGGAACTGCGGCGCAGGACGATTTGTTGCTAGCCCGTGATAGTGGCTCTGAAGTAATATGCTGGCTAGTGGATAGAGTATAAATATCAATACCATCGCGGCCAGCAAGAGAAAAGCATCTCGTACGGAGTGTTCTTTAAAGGCGGTTGTCTGGCATATAGTCATGTAAAAGGGTATCGGCCGATTATCAGGATGGTTGAATTAAAATAACAGGCTAAATTCTTGCTGCTGGGCTCTTGAGTATAGTCAGAGAGTTTCGAAAAAGTGCTAAAAAATTATTATTTCCCATTGCTGTTGGTGATTTACAGTTTGCTGTACGCCGGTCAGGTTGCGGCCGCCAGTGAGCAGGAAGAAAAAGTGGTAATCGGCGTGCTGGCTTATAATGGCGAGCGACAGGCGCTGGCGCGATGGTCTCCCACAGCCGATTACCTGGCCAAACATATCGGACACCAGTTCGAAATTCTGCCGTTGACTCATGCTGACTTCGTTCACGCCATAAATAAAGGCCGACTCGATTTTATACTGACTAATCCGGGGCACTATATTCTTCTCGAAGTGAATTATGGCGCTACCCGTATCGCAACATTCAAGTCGCGCTTTGAAAGTCAGGTTCTGACTCACTTCAGTACGGTTATTTTTACTCGTCGCGATTCGGGCCTGCAAAAGCTGGGAGATCTCAAGGGGCATTCTCTGGCGGCGGTGAGTAACGATGCTTTTGGCGGCTTTCAGCTTGCAGAGGGTGAGTTTCTTGGCCAACAGTTGAATATTTATGAGGACATATCGCTAAAATGGCTTGGTTTCCCTCATGCCGATATAGTCCGGGCTGTGATCGCCGGTCGCGTAGACGCTGGTACCGTGAGAACCGGTGTTCTGGAAAAAATGGCAGCCAAAGGGGAAATAAATCTGTCCGAACTGCTTGTCCTTAACGAGCGGATAACGCCAGGTTTTCCGTTGTTACATAGTGCGGGCCTCTACCCTGAATGGCCAATCGCGAGGTTACCGGCTACCGATGCGCGGCTTGCCAAGCAGGTTGCAATTACCCTCTTGCAAATGCCTCAAAATGCCAGGCCTGCGCTCGCTTCCGGGGGTAGTGGCTGGACTATTCCACTCGACTATCTCAAGGTGCACGAATTATTTCGGCGACTACAGATAGCGCCTTATTCGCCGGTGCCGCTGGCACTGAAAGATTTCTGGCAATCGTATCGAGGCTGGGTATTTCTGCTGGCTCTGGTATTTTTGGTCTGCATACTGGTTATTCTGTATACGTTGAAAATTAACCGGGAATTGAAACGCTCACAAGAAGCTATTTCAAACCATCGTGAACAGCTGGAACAGGGGATACGTGAGCGCACTGCTGAGTTGAGTGAAGTCAACCGCGCTCTGCAACAGGATATAGAGTCACGAATTCAGTCTGAAAATACCCTGCACGAAGGCTGCGAAATATTACAGACATTGTATACCGTCACCGGTCGCAACGACCTCTCCAGGCATCAGCGCTTACAGTCGATCGTCGACCTGGCCCGACAATATCTTGGTGCTGAGGTCGGAGCCTTATCGATATTCGATGGTGGTTCCTACCGGATGACGACCTTTAGTCCCGGTAATGAAGAGACCCCGGTACCCCTGTCTCCGGAGCACGCGGTACAGGCCATGGAGAGCTCTCAAATAGTGTATTTTCAGGGCGACGACGGGCAGTGGCGCAGTTATCTTGCCTGTAGCTGCCTGATAGCCGATAAACGCTTTGTTCTGCTCGAATTTGCATCTCCTCATCACGACAGTCACGAAGTTTCCGGGTATGTTGGTGCAGGGGCTTCCGAGCTGGGATTGCGTATCTTGCATTTAATCACGCAGTGGGTAAGCAACGAACTCACCCAGCTCGAAAGCGAAAATGATTTAAACGATAAGCAGCACCAGGCCCGATCATGCTTTACCGGGATTACCAGTCGCGAGCGGGAAGTATTACAGCTCGTCGCAGATGGCGAATCGAATAAGAGTATTGCTCGATTGCTGGATATAAGCATCAAGACGGTAGAGCTACATCGTGCCAATCTGATTCGTAAAACAGGTGCCAGTTCGTCGATTCAGCTGGTAAAGCTCGCTACTGCTGCGAACCTGGTGGATTAAGCGGGCCGTACCCAATGCTGGGGTAAACCCTGGGTTTTAACCCGTAATCTATCCTATTGTAAAAGGCAGAGCGTTTTATAACCATGCTGGCTACTATAAAACAATGAGGAGTAGCTAAAAATGAAGTTCAGAAAAACATGGTTTGCATTGGTATCGGCAGTCAGCCTGATGGCCGTTACGGTAACCGCAGCGGAAAAAGACGAGTCCGGGCTTGGTCACGATTACCGGACTTTCCACACCGGCGGTAAAATCGATTACGGTAAAATTGAAGATTCCTATTCCGCAGAACTGGTCATGTATCTGGCCGGGAATCAGTTCATGGTAATGGAAGATTTAATCAAGGACTTTCAGGCTAAAAATGCAGATATTAAGACTATCTACGTAGAGACCATCCCACCGGGGCAGATTCTAAAGAAGCAACTGCTCAAGCAGGGACAAATCAACGGTAAAGATACCGCGATGAACCCGGATTTATTCGCTAGCGTGAATATCAATCACCTTAAAAAGCTCAAAGCCAAGGGATTGATGGCCAGGCATATTATCTATACCCACAATAAGTTAGAGCTGATGGTGGCCAAGGGTAATCCGAAGGGAATCAAGGGGCCGGAAGATCTCGGTAGAGATGATCTGGTGCAATCGCATCCTAATCCTTTAACCGAAGGTATTTTCAAATTTTACGGTAGCGAAATGCTCAAAGACATGGGTATACACGCCAAAGTCACAGGGGGTAAAGAGTGTAAAAGTTGCTGGGCCGTGCCGGGCAAGACCTGGTTTACTTCGCGCCATCATCGTGAAACACCCTACAAGTTAGAGCAGGGTGAAGCCGATGTCGGTATCGTGTGGACAACTGAAGTCGCTTATGCCATCAGGGAAGGACGCCCTATCGAAGGTGTTGCAATTCCAGCGCCTCTCAATAAGCAGCATAAGGTTGGCTACGCTATTGGCGGCATGTTAAACGGACGCAATCAGGACAATGCGGCACGCTTCCTGGCTTATCTCGCAACCCAGAAGGCCCAGGATATATATTCCAGTTATGGCTTCCTACCCGCCAGTCAGGACGAGCTAAAACTAAAGGACCTTTAATCGCAGGGTTACAAGCAGTTTAAATCGGTTTACCCCGTTATTCATTCCGGGGTAAACCGAATTGCTGCCTTTTCGGGCCGATTAAGTCTGGATAGCCTTGTCCAGGCTGCGTAATAACAGGCCCCTATCGATATGATCCAGGGGTATATTGTCTGGCACTGGAATCCGCACCTGATGTCCGCTACCCGGAGCAACTGCCAGCGACTTCCCATTGCGTTCCTGGTGAATTTCGTCGAGTTGATACTGGATATTGCCATCGGGCGTCATGAGTTCGAGCGTATCGCCGACTGCGAAACGATTTTTCACTTC
>JAOUJX010000014.1 GCA_029882955.1 Gammaproteobacteria bacterium | reverse complement strand
TGGAAGGCATGTATGCTGAATAAGCAGGAGCATTTTCAGTCGCAATGACAGCACTATACTGGGCCACCTGGGAAGCTCGTTTATGACGCCACTAAAATCAAGGCAAAAAAAAGCCCTCCGGAGAGGGCTTTTCTTGTTCTAACTTAGTTAAAAACTAGATTAGAAGTTAAGGCCTAGCATGATACGAGTGTATTCGTTTGCCTCATCATCATCCATTCTTGAACGGAATTTGACTGAAGCACCGCCACCAAGGCTGTAAGCCACGTCGATCTGACTTCTATCGTAATCGATATCGGAGAAGGATTCGGTCTGGAAAGATGCGCTCACATCACCTGCAGAGTATGATAATTTGACCGCGACAGACGAATCGTCTACAAGATCCCAAGAAGTTGAGTGAATTGCAAGACCGATATCACCGAAGCTCATTGCCGCACCGACAGTAGAATCATCTTCTTCCTGACCAAAACCGACTGTTACGCCGCTAAAGGTACCCTGTATACCGACAGAAGTAGTACCCTCGGCATCTAGCGATACAGGGATACCACCACTCGCAGTAACTCCATTAGATTCGGAAGGATCTGAAGTAACACGGAAAGTGATATCTCCAAAAGAGTTGGTGTAGCCAATTGAGTTTCTAGTACGTCCGCCAACAGAAACGTCCATACGATCACCAGCCAGTTGAGCCAGGTGTATACCACTTCCACCGTCACCTAAGTGGATATTACCGAAATCACCCTTGATACCGACAACCGCACCAGTGGTGGTAAAATCGGCACCAGTAGTACCATACACTTCGCCGTTAGAATAAGTAAGAGACAGGTTACCGTAAACAGTGCTGCCACCAT
Source organism: Gammaproteobacteria bacterium (assembly GCA_029882955.1). Lineage (GTDB taxonomy): Bacteria > Pseudomonadota > Gammaproteobacteria. The sequence continues at coordinate 21,654 of JAOUJX010000014.1, read as the reverse complement.
TAGTCTGGGCTTCGCCAGAAGCGTTCAGGCCAAAGATACCAACTACTTGAGTGTCAGATACACCGGCAGAGTCAGTCATCTTGATACCCATGCTACCGAATCCACTAACTTCAGCGAATGCAGGAGCAGAAACAACACCAGCAACAGCCATTGCAATTAAAGTTTTTTTCATTTTGAGTTTCCTCTAGAAATTTATGTAAGTTTGTTAATTAACAAGCTAAGTCCTTAACTAAGGTGCCACTTAGTGCCCCCCCTGAACCTAACGCGAAGCAATAGTGCCTCATTTGAGGCTAATATGCAACAGCTAATAAACAAAAATACAACAGGTGAATTGCTTTATAAAACAAAGCCTCTGTGAAATGTGGATTATTTCCATTTGAATTTTGTTGCCTATTTACAACAGTCGGGCATATTCATCCAATTAATTGCCGATTACCGGCCTGAATAGGTTAACATTCGCTTCCATCTTTTTTAACGACCGACTTTCCGTTTCATGAAACAGCTTTTAGATTTTTTTCCGATTTTATTATTTTTTATCTTTTACAAGTTTTATCTCGATCTACCGGACGAGTTAATCCTGGGTATCAATGAGTTCATCCCTTTAATGCGATTAACGCCGGGGGAATCCAGTGACGCGATTTACCTGGCAACCCTGATTGCCATTGTGGCAACTCTGATCCAGGTTGCTATCTCGGCAATTGTTGTAAAAAAGGTTGAAAAGATGCCTTTGATTACGCTGGCACTGCTGGTGGTTTTTGGTGGCGCTACCCTGCTACTCAAGGACCCGGTGTTTATCCAGTGGAAACCAACCGTAATCAACTGGTTATTTGCCCTGGGGTTTGCGGCCAGTCATTTCATCGGCGACAAAACACTGGTAGAGCGCATGATGGCTAAGGCGCTGGAAATAGAGGACAGTCGAATCTGGTTTAAACTGAATCTGGCCTGGGTCGGATTTTTTATTGTATCAGGTGTTGCCAATGTGCTGGTTGCCCCGGAGATCGATCCGCTTAATTTTCAATTCAGCGAAGACACCTGGGTTGATTTCAAACTCTTTGGCCTGCTTGGCCTGACTATCGCTTTTGTGTTCGCGCAGGCTATTTACCTGGCCCGTTATATGCCCTCGACTACTAAGGAGGCTGAGTAATGTTATACAGTATCGTTGGCACCGACGTTGAAAACAGTCTTGAATCCAGACTGACCGCCAGACCCGAACATGTTAATCGGTTAAATGCATTGAAAGATCAGGGCCGATTAGTTTTGGCCGGACCGAACCCGTCGATAGATAGCGAAGACCCTGGGCAGGCCGGGTTTTCAGGCAGTATTATTGTCGCTGAATTTGAATCGCTAGAGGCAGCTCAGGCATGGGCCGACCAGGATCCTTATATTGTTAGTGGTGTTTATCAGTCGGTTGAAGTAAAACCGTTTAAACTGGTATTGCCCTGAAATAACTCGGCTACCGCCGCCCTGCTCCGAACGATCGACCGCTCATTTCGCGTAACAGTTGGTCCTCTGACTCGATTCTTTCGGCAAAGGCTTCGCCTAGTTGAAATAAATCATCGCGCAAACCGAGTAAGCTTTCTTTATCGTCTACGCCCTCGTATTTGTCATTGAACTCGACAAATTTTTTGGTAGTTTCCGAGATTTTTGGATAAATCCGATTGGCTACCTGGCTCACAGAAACCCGTCGCTCTTTACCTTCGATGATTCTTTCGTATATTTCAAAATGCCCTAATGCCGTGTAGTCCACCAGGGTTTGACTGAATGATTTTAAACTATCTACGATTGCCTTTACATCTGCGGACTCGAAACTGAGGTCGGCCAGCCCACACATCTCAACCAATACCTCGTCGCGTTCAGATAACAGTTGGTTTATGGTACTTGTTTGCCGAAATCTGCGATCATTTTCCGCTGATACTTTTTGTGCAATTTCGGCGATAGTGCCGATTTGTGAATTTTCCACCACTTACACCTCTGTCAAATTCAAATCTTAATCCTTAATAGCGTTATCATGCCACAGATTTTTGATCTGCGCGATACCTACTCATAAGCTAGAGCAACCACGCCGTGGAATTTGATAGAATGTGATTATCCCAATCAGAAATCAGCCCAATGACGACCGAAATAAACCGAAAACTGACCGAATTAGAGACCCTGTACAGTGAACAGGAATACACCATACATACACTTAACGAAATTGTTATACGTCAGGACCAGGAAATCTGCCGGCTCGACGTCGATTTAAAATGGTTGAAGCAACAGTTGATAGCACTCAAAGATCAAATACCGGTATCCGGCGATACCAACGTCGACGAAATTCCGCCGCATTATTAAATACCCTGTCGGCCAATGACTCAACCGAAACAAAATAGTCCTGTTGAAGCAGGGATTAAAATATCCAGCTTAAATGACGGGGTGGGAATCGAGTGGTGCGATGGCAGAAACACATTGCAGTTTACCCATAGTTACGATCACCCTGGCTTTTATCGACGGATTAACGCTACCGGACAGTCGATAATCAAAGCCTGTAGTAATAAGCAGCGGAGTATTCACAGCGTGCTCGATCTCACCGGCGGCTGGGGCATTGACAGTTTTATCCTCGCTCATTCCGGCAAGCAGGTGACAATGCTCGAACAAAGCCATATCGTGCATTCGGTGATCGCACAGTCGCTCAAAAATGCCCTCAAAAACTCAAGTTTAAGTGATACGGTAAACAGGATTAAATTACAAAATATCAATAGCCTGGATTACTTATCCAGCACTGACAGTAGTACCCGCTATGATTGCATCTATCTTGACCCGATGTTCCCCGCGCATAAGTCGACCGCAAAACCGGCTAAGGATATGCAACTCTTACAGAAGCTGACTGAAAATGTGGATATCGAAGCCTGCTTCGAACTGGCTTTAACCAGGGCAACTAATCGTGTTGTGGTTAAAAGACCGCTTAAATCGACGCCTATGACGGTTCGCCAGCCCGATCTAATTTACCGGGAGAAAACTGTCCGCTTCGATGTCTATCTGACGGCTGATGGCCGGATTTAATCTCTAAAATTATTAAACTGCAACGGAATGCCGAGATTGGCATCTTTTAACAGCTGCATGACCTGTTGCAAATCATCCCGCTTTTTACCGGTTACGCGCACCTGCTCACCCTGAATTGCCGCCTGCACTTTCAGTTTGGCGTCCTTGATCACTTTAACCGCCTTTCTGGCAATATCTTTATCCAGACCTTCGCGAACCGTCACATTCTGTTTAGCGCGCTTATTCATTTCGACAATATCGGCATATTCCAGGCAGGCAACATCGATGCCGCGCTTCGACATTTTTTCGTTCAATATCGGCGCCATTTGCTTGACCTGAAATTCTGACCCGGCTTCCAGGGTCAGTAGATTGTCACTTTGCTCGACCCGGGCATTCGAGCCTTTAAAGTCGTAGCGCGTGCCAATTTCACGATTGACCTGATCAATGGCATTCGCCAGCTCGTGATGATCTACTTCGGATACAACGTCAAATGAAGGCATAATATTAGTCAGGGTCTAATGGTTAAGGTTTTAAAGTCGTCGCTAAAATTATAATCAGGTATACCGAGGTTTTGAAACTGATTTTTGGACTTTAACGCTCTACCGGCAAAGTCATACTCTGCTGTCCCGCAAATTTCTCCGAGCCTTGACCCGGTTTTTTGCTCGACAAGGCAGCCGAGGTCGGTGCCATTAGCGTAACCGACAAAGAATTCCTCGTGTCTCGATCGCAGGGCATTTTGGGCAAATTGGGGTTGCCGACTTTGATTCGATAAAACATCCTGCAAACTTTTAGTCCCCTGTCGAAGCCTTTTAATTACCGTCCCGGACCTTTTTATCAGCACGATGCTAAGGTTATCCTGTTGCAGCAGTTGTGGCTGATCATAAGGTATATCATCGATAGTAAAGCGGTAGCTGCTGTGTATTGTGGAAGGCTTCAAATCGACCATGAAGTCGATGGCCACGTAGACGATTGCTGCCAGAAAAATGCCAGCCAGTATTTTTGTTACGCGTATCAGGGTACTGCGTTGGTTCAACTTGAGGGGCCCGACTTACTCTGCCGTCCCAAGCGCCACGCTTTCCCCCGACTGCTCCGTACAGTACTGGCTTAACTGGGCAAAAAGCTCTTTTTGGTCATCGCTGTTCAGGTGCCATAGTTGGCGCGCGGCATCATAATCGAAATGAAAGCCCCCGGAGCGCGCCGCTACCCAGATCTGGCTAAGCGGTGCCTGTTTGTTAATGATGATCTGGCTACCGTTGGTGAATTCCAGCGTCAGAATATCGCCCGCAGTGTCGTAATCGATATCAGCCCCCGAAGCTTCGACAGCGTCTTCGATGGCCATAATCGTTTCGTCTGCCAATGCGTTAAATTCCGATTCGTTCATTTATTATTTCTCTTCAAAGCTAAGCGATGCTGAATTAATGCAATAACGCTTTCCGGTGGTCTCTTGCGGGCCGTCGTCGAATACGTGACCCAGGTGACTGCCGCAGTGATCGCACATGACTTCGACTCGCATCATGCCCAGGGTTTTATCGCTCTCGTAGCGTATTACTTCTTCGTTAGCCGGTTGATCAAAAGAGGGCCAACCACAGCCCGAGTCGTACTTGGTTTCTGAGGTGAAAAGTTCTTTGCCACAGCATTTACAGAGGTATTTTCCATCTCGCCTGTTATCGTAATATTCGCCGCTGAAAGGGTGCTCGGTGCCTTTTAAGCGGCAGATTCGATACTCCTCAGGTGATAGCTTTTCGCGCCATTCGTCTTCTTCTGTCATGTCTTTAACCGTTTAGATAGAGAGCTTTGCCGTCGACCAGGTAAATCCAGCCTTTGGCAATTCGGTAGATCAACCAGATGGTAGTTAACCCGAGTACCGCGTAGCCGATGATAAAAGGCGCGGTTAAGGTGCCCAGAACAATCCATAACAGCCCATACCAGAAGGTGTTTTTCTGCCAGATGAAATGCGACTGTAACCACGAACCAGCGACAGCGACATCGTCATCTTTAATATAATTGACGATGATGCCTATGATCGCGGTAAATAGCACAAGGAATGACAAAGCCTGCAGGATATAAACCGCGAAGGTGTACTTTTTTAACTCGGCATCGACGTCGGGAATATTCATGGGAGTATTTTAAACTAAATGGTTAGCTTACAGATAATGCTAAAAACCGGTTATTCAAGTAATGACTGGAAGGCTTGTTGATCCAGAACCTTGACGCCTAGAGACTCCGCTTTAGTTACTTTTGAACCCGGTTTCTCCCCGGCTATTACCGCTGTTGTTTTTGCCGAAACGCTACTACTGACCTTGGCTCCTTTGGCTTTTAACCTGGCCGCCGCCTGATCACGGCTCAATCCTTCCAGCGTTCCGGTAATGACATATACATGACCGGCCAGAGGCTGCGATTCGTGATTTTCAATAGCTGTCACTGCCGGCCAATGAACACCTTGTTGAATCAGGTTATCGATGACCAGTCGATTCTTCTCCTGCTGAAAAAACTGGTAAACATTCTCGGCAACCACCGGGCCGACATCAGCAACCATTTGCAGGCTTTCGATATCTGCAGCCTGGATGGCCTCTATCGAAGTAAAATGATTCGCCAGAGATTCGGCGGTCGTCTCTCCCACCTCGCGAATACCCAGCGCAAAAATAAATCTAGCCAACGTAGTCGATTTACTATTGTCGAGCGCAGTTTTCAGGTTACTCGCCGATTTCTCAGCCATGCGTTCGAGTCCCGCCAGCTGGTGAATTTCCAGATGGTACAAATCTCCAATCGAATCAATTATGCCCTGATCCACCATTTGTTCGACCAGCTTGTCGCCGAGGCCATCGATATCCATCGCCTTACGCGAGGCAAAGTGCTTAATCGCCTCTTTGCGCTGAGCAGAACAGACCAGACCACCACTGCAGCGATAAGCCGCCTGCCCTTCCGCACGAGACACTTGCGAACCACAGACCGGGCAGTTCTCAGGCATTCGTGGTAAAACTAAATTCCCCTCGCGTTGATCGATAACGGCAGAAACCACTTCCGGGATCACGTCCCCTGCCCTTCTAACGATGACCACATCGCCGATACGAACATCCTTGCGCTGTATTTCATCCATATTGTGCAGGGTTGCATTGCTCACCATAACACCACCAACGGCGACCGGTTCGAGCCGGGCTACCGGGGTCAGTGCGCCGGTCCGGCCGACCTGAAAATCGACATCGAGTAGTTTCGTCATCACTTCCTGCGCCGGAAACTTATAGGCAATAGCCCAGCGCGGTGCGCGGGAGACAAAACCGACCCGCGTCTGTTGTTCAACATCGTCGAGTTTGAACACGACACCGTCTATTTCGAAGGCCAGGTTGTCCCGGGTTGCCAGGATAGACTGGTAATAACCGATACAGGCTTCGATACCGCTCAGGCATTTGATATAAGGACTAATCGGAAACCCGAAAGCCTGCAATAATTGCATACGCTCGAAGTGACTAACGGGCAATTCATAGCCTTCTACTATGCCCAGGCCATAACAGCAAAAGGTCAGCGGTCGACTGGCGGTAACCCTGGAGTCCAGCAAACGTAAACTACCGGCAGCTGCATTGCGGGGATTGGCAAATTCTTTAGCGCCAGACCTGCGTTGCTGTTCATTCAATGCCTTGAAGTCAGCGTGCTTAATATAAACCTCCCCGCGCACCTCGAAACGCTGCGGGAAGTTTTTCCCCTGTAAGCGTAACGGTATCGAGGATAACGTTCTGGCATTCGCAGTAATATTTTCACCCCGATTGCCGTCGCCACGGGTTGCGGCACGAGTCAATACTCCCTGTTCGTACAATAGACTAACCGCGAGTCCATCGAGTTTTGGTTCGGCGGTATAAGACAGCTCAGCACCCTGATGAGTCAGCCGCTCCTTGAGGCGCTTTTCAAAAGCCATCATTTCATCGTCGTCGAAGGCATTATCCAGCGATAGCATCGGTAGTTCGTGCTCGACCGTGTCGAAATGCGTGGCGGGTATCGAACCAACACGTTGAGTTGGTGAATCTTCCGTCCGTAGTTGTGGATAATCGGCTTCTAGTTTCTGTAAACGCCGAAACAGCTGATCGTAGGCCTGGTCAGTTATACTCGGGTCATCCAGCACATAGTATTGATGATTATGTTTATTTATATCATCCCTGAGCTGCTTAATCTCGGTTAAGATTTTATCGGTAACAGTCATATCAGGATGACAAATTTTGCCTTATATCAGTAACGTCGCTGATGGTTAGAAGTTGCTGGTTAGACTGATAAACCTTAACGTTTAACAATCGAACCAGTTCATCAATTTTCTTTAGCATTAATTCGTAATTCTTAAATGCATCGGGGCAATCTCCGCGATCAAAAAAGCAATTTAAGCCCAGAGTGGTAAATTCCAGCTCTTCAAGATCAGAAAAATGTCCTGGCTGCGACAGGCTCGCAACCCAAAAAACCAATTCATCGTCATGACGATATTGCATTATTCCTTCAGCATTGATATCAAAACCGGTATAGCCCAGCGCTGAATTAATTTCTTCACCGGTCATCAGTCGGTGATCAGAATGCATAAGTAAATGACTAATCAGCCGTTCCTTGTCTATTGATGCAACCAGGTCGGGAATATACAAAGCAACTTTTTCGGTGATAACTGGTGAGATATCAGCTTCCAGGGCGGGGTTGATATTGATCCTGCCCAGGTCCGCGTTTGCCGCATCATCATTGATGATGCGCCCCAGGTTATGCAGCTCCTTGCGTAACTGTTCGTCCTCGATAAAGGCCGAATCGACCTCTTCACGGGCGAAGGTTTCACGTGCAGCGCGTTTACGTAAACGATTTTGCTGCAAACCGTACAGATAAATGCCGACCAGCAGGACAATACCAATAATAGCCAAAGTCCAGCGTAATGCCGATGCATCCATCAGCGCACTCCTTCGACTCGATGATTGATCGATACGGCCATCGCTAGGCTTCGGTCATCTCTACGGCTTCGCTGACATCTACCGATACCAGGCGCGAGACACCCGGTTCGTGCATAGTCACACCATTCAGATTGCGAGCCAGTTCCATGGTTATTTTATTGTGTGTAATCATAATAAACTGTACCTGTTCGGACATTTCATCGACCATCGCGCAAAAACGACCGACGTTGGCATCGTCGAGCGGTGCATCAACTTCATCGAGCATACAAAATGGCGAAGGATTGAGCTCGAATATGGCAAAAATCAACGCTACCGCCGTTAGCGCCTTCTCACCACCGGATAGTAATTGCAGGTTGGTAACCCGCTTACCCGGAGGCCGGGCCATAATAATAACACCGGTGTTAAGCAAATCATCCTCGGTTAATTCCAGATGCGCTTCGCCGCCGCCGAACAACTTTGGAAATCGCTCACTCATTCGGCTATTGACGTGATCGAAAGTTTCCTTGAAACGCGAGCGGGTTTCCTTGTCGATTTTTCGAATCGCGTTTTCCAGCGTCGACAGTGCCGACTGCAGGTCTTCGAGTTGTGCGTCGAGATATTGTTTGCGCTCGAGCTGCTCTTTGTATTCATCGATAGCGGCCAGGTTTATCGGCCCGAGGCGGTCTATTTTCTGATTCAGCGCATCAAGCTGACCCTGCCATTCCTTTAGTTCGGCCTCGGGATCGATATGGTCTGTTAGCTCCTGTATTTCGAATCCTGTCTTCTCCAGTTGCTCTTCCACTGTATTGCAGCGAATTTTTAATTCCTGGCACTGCATGCGCTGGCCTTCGAGACGGTTTCGAATTTCATCGCTTTGTTGTTGAAGCTTATTTCGTTCGGTTTCGAAACCGCGTTGTTTATTATCCAGCCGGGTGACATTCTCCTGCGACCTGTTCAGCGCCTGTTGTTTTAAATTCCGGGCTTCGAGTAACTCCTGTAGCGTTATCTGGAGCGACTCGAGCGGCTCGTCGGCATCTTTTATGGCAACGCTCAGTTCATGTACTCGACGATCAAACTGCTCTCCCTGCTCGCGCATACGTTCGATATTCGATTTCGTCGCCCGATGTTCGGCTTCCTGTGCCTGCATTTTCATCTGCAACTGGTGTTTACTATCCCGGCTTTGCTGTAATTCTCCACGATAACGACTCAAACGTTCCTGCAAATCGACCTTCCGCTCCTGCAATTCTGCTTCCTGTTCGGTCATCAGTTCGATCTGCGCCAGCATTTCGTTACGCTTGGCACTGTTGGTCTGTAATTCCAGGCTATGCTTATTCTGTAACTCGTCGAGTTCCTTAAGTTCGGTTTGAATTTGCTGGTATCGACTGGATACCTGCTCGACCCGGCCTTTACGCTGGGTTAGCTGATTACGTAGATCGGAGGTTTGCTGATGCAGCTGACTAAGCGCGCGTTGATCCTCATCGCGTTGTTGCTCAATGTATTGCAGACGCTGGCGGTCACCATCGGTTTGTGATTTAAGCGCCAGAGCCGACTGAGTGATTTCGTCCAGTTGTCGACGAATATGCTTGATTTCCTGTTCGCGTGCGAGCATACCGCTACGCTGATCTTCCTCGCCAAGTTGTAACACCCAGTTAGAACCCACCCAGAGACCGTCACTGGTCACCAGACTTTCGCCAGCCTTGAGCTGGATTTTTCTCAGTGCCAGTTCCTGCAAATCCTGACACAGATAGATATTGGCCATGAGACCGGACAAATCGATATCGCAGTCCACCGAATCGCTAAGGCGTGGCCAGTCGCGCCCGGATTCCGGGGCCTGACCTGCTCTTTGTCGGTCTACTATCGCCAGACCATGATTGGTAATTAAATTATCCGGGATACCACGTCCCGGCTCGACACAATAAGCCCCGAGAAACGGCCCAAGCACCACCTCGACGGCCTTTTCAACCTGGTTACGAACTTTTAAAACCTCGGTTAAACGTTTGCCCGCATCGATCTGGTTATTCGATAGCCACTGGCGAACCTCATCGCTGGTTTCCGATAGTACATGTTGTTGTAGCGCTTCGAGGGAGCTGAGGCGCCCACGCAGGGTTTGCACCTGATTACGTTTGTCATCGAGCTGAGTCGACTGTTGTTCTATGCTTTGTCTCAGAGCCTGAATTTCATCGCTTTTACCCTGTAATTGAGCCAGCGTGGCGGCGTGTTCCTGCGTTTTCGCTTCGACTTCCTGCCCTAATTCGATAATTTCTCGATCAAAAGCTGAGGTATCCAGAGTCTGTAACTCTTCCTGTAGGCGGTCACTGCGCTTTTGTGACTGCTGCACCTGGCGCTCGATATGCTCGATACCCCGGTTTTCTATCTGAGCAGATTCATGCACCTGGTGAAAATCACGGCGGAAACTATCCCATTGCTCCTGCCAGTTAGCCATTTCGGTTTCGACCTCGGCGAGATTGTACTCTTGAATTTCCAGGCCTTCGATACTGGCTTCAAGCTTTGGTCGAATATCGGCAATATCGGCATCCAGTTTTTGTAGCTTCCGGGTATCGCTATCGAGCATACGCTCTGACTCTTGTAGCGATTGTTGAATATTTTGCAGCTCCTGCTGATTATGCTGACGCAGGTTCTTCTGGTGCTCAATGGACTGTTCTTTGGTCGAAATATCCGAGCCCAGTTGATAATAATGACTCTGGATTTCATTGTGTTCGTCGTTCGCCGCAACCAGTTGCTGTCGACATTCCTCGATTTGTTTTTCGACGTTCCGGTACTGCGCCAGACCTTCCTGCATCGAGTTTTCGACCGATGCGAGTTTGCGAGTCTGAGTATCGATATCGGCATCAAACGCCATTTTCTGGAGTAACAGACTTTCGGCTTCGAGCTTGCGTTGATCCTGCTTCAGCAGTTTATATTTTTCGGCGGTTTTCGACTGCCGGTCGAGCCGTGATAACTGTTTATCGATCTCTTCGATAAGGTCATTCAGGCGGTCGAGATTTTCACGCGTGTGGCGGATGCGGGTTTCAGTCTCGCGTCGTCTTTCCTTGTATTTAGATATCCCGGCAGCCTCTTCGAGGTATACCCGCAACTCTTCGGGCTTGGCATCGATGACCCGGCTCACCATCCCCTGCTCAATAATCGAGTAACTGCGCGGGCCAAGCCCCGTACCGAGGAAAATATCGGCGATATCACGACGTCGACAACGTGCATTGTTGAGAAAATACTTCGATTGACCCGCACGCGTGGCGATGCGCTTTACCGAGATTTCGTTGTACTTGGCGTACTCACCAGTGACGCGACCATCAGAATTATCAAAGATAAGCTCGACTGAAGCCTGACCGACTGGCTTACGCCCGGAAGAACCGCTGAATATAACGTCTTCCATCGAGTCGCCACGCAGGTGTTTTGCCGACGATTCACCCATGACCCAGCGCACCGCATCGATGACATTCGATTTGCCACAGCCATTCGGGCCGACAATACCGGTAATACTGGCTGGAAATACTATTTTTGTCGGGTCCACAAAGGACTTAAAACCAGCAATCTTAATTTGGCTCAAACGCATATGACGAGGTGTGATATTAGCTAATATTTTGGGGCTCAGAGTATATCACCTGATTTCCCGATCAACAGTATCCGGCTCGAATTATTTACTACTCGGAAGCCGGACTTATATCACACTGGGTAGAAGCTTTATCACTAATGGATGCACTGGACATTGGTTGTTATTGGTACAATCGAACAACTATGGATAAATTCAAAGTCTATTTTAGAGGCCTGAGTCTGACTCTACTTTGCCTGGCCAGCTTTAGTCTGGTGGCTGAGGAGTCTTTACCTGCTGTTGAAATCATTGCGCTTAGAGACTTCGAACAATTAGCAAAACAGGCTGAACAAAAGAAAAAGATCATCATGATTGAAGTGGCTGCAGCTTCCTGTAGCTACTGCCAGATACTGGAAGAAGCCATTATTAAACCCATGCTACGTAGTGGTGATTACGATGCTGATGTATTCATTCGCAAGATCGATATAGAAGGTTTTTCCAGACTAAGGGATTTTGATGGCAATTCTGTCAGTGCAGCTCAATTAGCGGATAAATGGGGAGTCGACCTGACACCCACATTAATTTTTCTCAATGGCCAAAATCAGGAAGTCAGCGAACGTATAGTTGGTGTAAACTCCCTCGATTATTTCGGTGGCCTGGTCGATGACGCAATCGAGCACGGCCTCGCCACCATTCGTTAACCCTGGCAATGAGAACCAACCATGACTACGAAACCATCCAAAGCACTGGATACTTTCGATAATCCGCAGGCGGACCGCGACTACACCATCCGCATCGATACACCCGAATTTACCTGTCTGTGTCCGATGACGGGGCAACCCGATTTCGCTACGATACAGGTAGAGTATATTCCTGACCAGCTTTGCCTGGAGTTGAAAGCACTCAAACTGTATTTCTGGTCTTATCGCGACGAAGGTGCTTTCCACGAAGCCGTTACCAATAAAATGCTCTCGGACATGGTCGAAGCGATACAGCCGAGGTTTATGCGTGTCAGCGCCGATTTCAATGTCAGGGGTGGTGTCTATACCCAGGTTGTCGCCGAACACCGGGCGGATAACTGGGTTGCTGCCGAGCCCGTAGTCTTACCTTAGTAGACCTGGTTAAAGCGATGATTAGCGATACTATGACGGGTAGTTATATGCTCGCCCGAGGGTTCAAGTTGATTAAGCATCCCGAGGTACGCATGTATGTCATCGTACCTCTATTGATCAATATTATCCTGTTCGGCGGATTGATCTGGTTTGGCTATTCCCAGTTCGAACCTTTGGTAGAATGGATGATGAGCTGGGTTCCGGGGTTTCTCGATTTTCTGCGATGGATTATCTGGCTATTCATCACCTCGATGACCGCTATCATCGTATTTTTCACCTTTACCCCCATCGCTAACCTGGTCGCCGCACCCTTTAATGCGCTGATGTCCGAGAAGATAGAACAGCTATTGACCGGAGAAAAAGTGAACTCGGATAGCAGTTTTATGGCTTTAGTGGTCAGTAGTATCGGTTCGCAACTGGGTAAGCTGGTTTATATCCTGCTCTGGAGTGCAGGCCTGTTACTGGCTAGCCTGATACCAGTAATCAATTTTATATCCCCTGTTCTTTGGGTGATTTTCGGTTCCTGGTTACTGTCGCTGGAATACCTGGATTACCCGATGGGGAATCACGACCTGACCTTTGCCAAACAAAAGCAGCTACTCGCCCAACGCCGTGGACTCTCACTCGGATTTGGCGGCATGGTAATGATTTTGACCAGTATTCCGGTGGTAAACTTTTTCGTCATGCCGATTGCGGTGGCAGGTGCAACCGCGATGTGGGTTGATCAGTTAAAGGGCAACCCGGATAACCGGATTTCAAACCCGTAGAACATTTAAGGGCTCGATTTCCAGTCGCACCCCTCTTTGTTGACGCTCTTTATCGGGTAACACGTCCATACTCGGCCACAAGCCGCTGACTAAGGCCCCGGCATACTCGGTCATTCCTGCCGAGTAAGTAGTAGTCCGACTCTGTTTGTAGTCATAAGACAATCGATGCCAAGTCGCGGTAAATCCCTGCTCTGCGGGATTTAACAACATATACCAGACCTCCGGGCTAGCATCGTTCGCCGGCATACCGATTACCCCGGCGTTCAGCCAGTAATAATCATCTATTTTTTGTCCGAAAGGAATACCGGAATGCCCACCGATGATCACATCGACGCCGGCCTCTTTAATTTGATCGTCCTTATTGGCTAAGGAATCTGAGGCGAATATAAACTGATTAATGCTGGAGACACCTGCGTGGATAACCTTGAAGTCGAATCCTGCATATTGAAAATCGATTGCACGGGGTAAGTCGGCCATCCAACGTCTTTGACCAGCATTGATTAAAGCGTTTGCATATTGATACCAGGTAACCGACAACACCGAACAGGCACTACCCTCATCGAATCCACAACCACAGTCGTCGGAGTCCTGACCGAGGGATTCTTCACAGTTACCCATCACCACCGGGATACCCCAGTCACGAATTAAATCGATAGTCTCTGCGGGTTCGCCGCAATAGGCGACCAGGTCACCAGTGCAAATTATACGATCGGGTGGAATTTCGAGGGATAGCGCCTTCTCACGCAAAGCTAAAGTTGCTGCCAAATTACTGTATGGCCCGCCAAACACCAGGAGCTGGCCATCCAGTTTACCGAGGTCTAAGTTATCCATATTAAACAGGGTTTTGTACTGCTACGGTTCTTTGCTGGACTGTCTTACCGCCAATCCAGAACAATAAGCAACCACCAATGAGTACCGTTAAAGACAACCACAATAGTTTGGTATATTTGTGAGCATCACCGAGAATCGTCGAGTGACCGGCAGACTCGGAAAAGTATAACCCTGCGGCCACGACAGCGAGCACGAAGGCCGACACGTAACTCCACACCGGTATATCATCCCGGCCACCCCATAGCGAAAAGAATATCACCGGTGCCAGATACATCGACGCCGTACCGCTTACCGCAACGGCACTGAATAAATCCCGATTATTAGTAAACACCAAACCCACCCCCAGTAGCATAAATACCGCCATACTCAATCGGCCGTTAAGCAACGAAGGATGAACCAGTTTCATATCCACGGCAACCAGCTTCGCCGAACTCGACAGTGTACTGTCCAATGTCGACATGGCCGAAATAATCAACGCGGCGCTAAACAGTAACATTGGCACATCACCCAGTAACCGCACCAATACAGTATTCATCGCTTCACCGACACCGGCATTGGCACCAGCAAAGATACCGAGACTACCAAATGCGATTATGCAGATAATGCTGATCCAGCAGGCATGAAGGAAACTACGCCGGGTCCTTTCACGATCGGCGAGAAAGCCCCGATCCATCATCACCGGATCGTGCATCGGATAACTCCAGACCTGCAACAGGGCTACTATTAGTAAAATCGGTCCCGGTTCGCCTATAACGAAAGGTTTGAAGCCCAGGTCGCCGAAATGGAAACTGTCGTGGCTAACTGTCACGACCATTAATATCGCCAGGGTTACGAGAAATACCAGCATTTGAAACATATCGGTGCGTAATGAGGCATGCAACCCCCCGAGTACCGAATAAAACAGAGTCACGGCAGCAAATGCGAGGATAATAAGAGTGTAACCAATGGAACCCGCCTCACCAAATATAATACCTATGACGAGTAGATTAGCGAACACTTCACTAATCAGCCGAATGCCGATCACCAGGTTATAACAACCCGTACCGTAAAGCCCAAATCGGGCCTGCAAAAACTGCTGAATACTGGCATAACCGTGTTGAAAACGAAGGCTATCGATTATTTTCGCACCCGTTAAAAAAGACAGGTAATAAGCCGCGTAAGCCAGCGTCCCCCATAGGCCGTAATAGAATCCGAGTATCGCTGCATTCATCAACGAGCGAGCGAAAATCCATGTCGTTACCTGCGAAAAAATCAGTGTCAATAAACCGGGCTGCTCGCCTTTAGCTGACCTGCCCATGAAAAAAGTAGCTTCATTTTTTGCTCTTGATGAGATCAAAATTGAAAAAAGCGCGATGGCACCAACGAGGACGGGAAGCAGATAATTCAAGATAGTAACTCCAGTTTTTATTATTAATCGTTCGGGACTCAGCCGACGAGATGGGTGACAAAAAATAGTATGACCCAATGTGTAATACAAAAGTTCTTCATTATTTAGACTGATCGATTCAGGTTAAAGAAAGTCTCTGCCAGAACCAGATCAGGCCAACGAACGCAATGATTGAAGAAGCTGGAATCACTATCCACTGCCGATACCCGACCCATTGTCTAAACCAGAATCCGATTACAAGCCAGGCCATTAACAAAACGCTAATCTGTCCGGCTTCGACCCCCAGATTAAATCCCAGCAAAGCCAGCAAAAAACCATTGTCTGGCAACCCAAACTCCGCCAGCATCGTCGCAAAACCGAGTCCATGTAGGAGCCCGAATCCGAAAACCACCCAGAGCCGCGTCGAACTCAGCTTCTGATGCCAGATATTTTCAATCGCGACATAAGCGATGGACAGGGCAATTAATGGTTCTACCAGGCTTGATGGCAGATCGAAAATTCCCAGGGTAGATAGACTGAGCGTTATCGAATGGGCCAGCGTGAACATCGTGACCTGCCATAACAGCGGACGCAACTTCCGGCTCATGAGGAATAATCCGAGAATGAACAAAATATGATCGAGACCGAGCGGTAAAATATGCAGGTAGCCTGCTTCGGCGTAGGTAGATAACAGGTCAAACCAGGTTGTTTTCTGGATTAAGCCATTGAGTGGAAACGGGTCGGATATCCGGTCTTGCCGTATCCACTGATAATCAGACCAGTACCAGAACTCTCGTGCTTCGTCGGTTAGCTTCACACGTACCGCATGATCTCCAAAGCGGCCGGGGTAATACCAGCGCAAATACTCGTGATTAGATTCGATCTTGCCAGAGAGGAGAATAGTACTGGTTCGGGGAACCTTGGTGTAGCCCGGCTCAGGGATTTCTATTGAAGCGATTTTCAGGCTGACAGGAACCTCGTCAGCAGTGAGCTCAACTCCTCTCACTAAAGTCTCGTGAAAGGCCAGAAAAGTCTCCGCGAGTGCGGTAGAAGATTGTTGACGGAATAAATCATATCGCTCTGAACCGGGTGCATCCTGAGTATTTCGATATCGACCATCAATCCCGGTTAGCAATGCCTCGAGGCTGGTACGGATTTCGATTTCAACTCGACCGTCGGCAAACAGGTTAATTTCGGTCAGGGCAGGTTTAACCACATCTGCATGGGCGATGGGCGTACAGGCCAGGCCCGCAATTAGCAGTAGTATTTTAATCAGCATTTTCAAAGGGTGGTATTGATTCCGGGAGTGGTTAACCCAAACGGCATATATAGCGGCCTGCCGCAAGCAGTATAATGTGGCGAATAAGAAAACCTCAAGTCAGGCTTAAATTATGACCAGTTCTTTAACCGATAGTCAGCGACGCAATTTTATCAAACTTCTAGGTGCCGGCGTAGCTGCGTCGGGTCTGCCGGGCTGTTTTACGAAACCTGGTTACGCCGCAACCAGGCCAGCTGATTTCTACAAAGTCGACATGCAGGGGAATGCTCGAATTCTACACATTACCGATGTGCACGGTCAGTTAAACCCGGTTTATTTCCGTGAACCGAATGTTAACCTGGGTATTGGTGAAGCCTTTGGTCGACCACCGCATGTGGTTGGCAGTCAGCTTCTTAAGCAGATGGGTCTGGCAGAAAATAGCGTTGAATCTTACGCGTATAGCTATCTCGATTTCGAACAGGGTGCCGAAAAATTTGGTCGCACCGGTGGCTTTGCCCACATTAAAACCCTGCTTGACCAACTGCGAGAATCAGCCGGCGGTAAGCAGAACACAATTACCCTCGATGGCGGCGACTTATGGCAGGGTTCCGGCACGTCGCTATGGACCCGGGGCGTCGATATGGTCGAAGCATCCAACATTCTCGGTGTCGACGTCATGGTCGGTCACTGGGAGTTCACCTACCGCGAAGACGAAGTGCTGAGTAATGTCGCCTTATTTAAAGGTGATTTCATCGGCCAGAACGTCCGTGTCAAGGAAGATGCTCTGTTCGGTGACGATTATTACGAGATGGTCGAGAAGTTCGATGGTCGCGGTTTATTCGACGAAGACTCTGGTCACGCGTTTCGCCCCTATGTTATTAAGAACTTTGGGGGTGCCCGCGTAGCAATCGTGGGGCAGGCTTTCCCGCGAACTGCTAACGCCAATCCACAGGAATTTTTCCCCGACTGGTCTTTCGGACTCCGCGAAGAGGACATGTCAGCACTGGTCGAAGACATTCGATCATCCGAATCACCGGACGCTGTTGTTCTGTTATCGCATAATGGTATGGATGTCGATATTAAGATGGCTGAGCGCGTTGCCGGACTCGACGCCGTGTTTGGCGGACATACCCACGATGGCATGCCCGAGCCGATAAAAGTCAATAATTCCGGTGGCGGACAATGCTGGGTAACCAACGCTGGATCTAACGGTAAATATATCGGCGTAATGGACATGGATATCGCCGACAACGGTATTAAGGCCATGCACTACCAGATGCTACCCATTATTTCCGACTGGTTACCGGCCGACAAAGAAATGCAGGCCTATATCAATCAAATGCGTAGCACGGTTTATTCCGACAAAATCGTTGAGAGCCGCGCCAGCAAACATTTCTATAACCCGAACAGAGTCGGCAAAACTTTCGACGCAATACTATCTGAAAAGCTCGCAATCGCCGACCGAACCCTGTATCGACGCGGAAATTTCATGGGCACCTGGGACCAGGTCATCTGTAACGCCCTGCGCCATGAGTATGATGCAGATGTCGCACTATCCCCGGGGGTACGCTGGGGCACGACAACATTAAAAGACCATTGGATAACCATGGAAGATGTCATGTCACAGAGTTCGATGACTTATGCCGAGAGCTATGTTTCTGAAATGAGCGGCCAGGATTTGCTCAATATTCTCGAAGGCGTCGCAGATAATTTATTCGACCCGGATCCCTATCTGCAATCGGGTGGCGATATGGTACGCGTCGGCGGTCTTGATTACACCATCGAGCCAGAGCAGGTATATGGTAAACGTATCACCCAGGTGGTATTTGATAATGGCGATACCATCGACCCGCAAAAAACTTACAAAGTCACAGGCTGGGCATCGGTTAACCGAACGCCTGAAGGACGTCTTGTCTGGGATATTGTGCGTGATTATATTCTTGCTAAACGCGATAGTGACATGGTTTTACGATTACCGAAAATTAACCACCCAGCTCTCGTTGGTATAGGTGACAATCCCGGAATTGCCGATTATCCAGGGAAAGTCATTTCCTGATAAAAAGCGGTCAACAAGGGTCGCCATCATTCAGGCAACCGGTATAATGGGCTTGATTACAATTTTATAGTCCTCCAATGCATTATATTCCCTTGTTCTGCAGCTTTTTATTTTTACTGCTGCAAGTTAGTCCGAGCTTCGCCCTGCCACAGCAATCGCTAGTTCCGGGCGGAATTGCTGTTATCGAACTCGATCGTATTGATAAGACACCGAGTTTTAAATTTCAGGGAAAGCCAGTCCTGATCAGCCAATCGGCGGATCGATATATAGCGGTGGTCGGGTTACCACTGAGTCTGAAACCCGGTGAGTATTTTATTCAGGGCCACTGGGGTAAAGAAAAGTCACTACAGAAAAAATTCTTCCTTGTTAAAGACAAGCAATACACAACCCAGCACATCGAAATCAAGGATAAGCGCAAGGTAAATCCTTATGCGGAAGACATGGATAGAATATTAGAAGAGAAAAAGCGCAAACAAAAAGCGCGCAAGGCCTATAACAAAGAGCCGGTCGATCTTGACTTCGAGCAGCCCTCGCCCGGGATATTAACTGGTAGTTACGGTCGCAGGCGAGTTTTTAACGGTCAACCTCGCAAGCCACATAGTGGCATGGATATAGCCACCGCTGAGGGTACGCCGGTGAAGGCACCGATGGATGGAACAGTGATCGAGTTGGGTGACTTTTTCTTTAGTGGTAAGCTGGTATATATACACCATGGTCAGGGGCTTATTACCCTCTTTGCCCATTTGAGCAAAATCAACGTGGCCCTTGGTGATAGCATTAGTAAAGGGCAAATTATTGGTGAAGTCGGTGCCACTGGCCGTGTTACCGGCCCCCATTTACACTGGAGCCTGGGACTCAACCAGACCTGGGTAGACCCTGCGCTATTCTTACCCGCGCTTGAATAAATCAGAAGGTCAGGCGCACACCCAGGTGAACTTTGTCGTCATCCATTTGATAATCGTTAAAGGTTTCAGTATCGATTTCCAAATGACGAACGCCGATGAAAGCTGTGGTCTGGGGTAGCACTTCTATCTGGAATCCAAACACATAATCGGTGACTTCTTCGGTTTCCGCAAAGCTGGTAATTTCCGGCGCCAGGTAACCGCGTAGATAAATCGCCATTGGCATGGTCCCGGCGATGGTGTATTTAATCTCCCCGCCTATACCCATGGCAAAAATTTCTTCACCACTAAAATCGATTCGGCCTGCGTAAGCTTTGACACCGACACCAAGCGTTAACGGGCTGCTAATCGAAGGTGGACGAGACTGTATGAGTTCGACCTGTACCGCAAAATCACTCGCTTCATTGTAAAACAAACCCATGCCGAGATCAGCGCCACCCCAGCCGATCAGGCTTGAATCAGATCGAAAGGTAAATTGAGCCGTTTGCGAACTTAGCGCCGCTTCGAAGTCATTGGCCTGAGCTTGCGAATTTAGGCCAATAGCAAAAAGGCCCAGAAGAATTAAATGTAAGGATTTCATAGTTGGATAAAGAATTAAGAAGCTGAGAAGATAATATCACATTGAGTTTCAAAAGAAGTGATAACTAAGTAGGCAAATGCTCGAACCACAGACGGAATTAGTTAAATATTGTGCAGGCGTGAAAAATTAAATTTCCTGTTGGCTGAAGAGCGGTCTGACTTCGGCGCGTTTGTTTTGAATAGGGGTTTCCAGCCAACGAATAACCGGCGCCCACTGCTCCCGGTCAATTTTGTTGCGAGGCGAATTTATTTCCTGCACACCAATACCTAGCTCGATGGCTTTGGCATAAAGCTGGGTATCACGTAAGCTGGAAATAAATGGGATATTCAGACTAAACAGAAAACGCTCCAAAGCGTGATACATCTTAGTATTTTTTCGGACCCGGTTAGCAATAACCGCCAAACGAATGTTACGTTTTCGAATCCCGCCGGTAGTGAGTAGTTCCTTGATAAAGTGCGCGGTAGCATGGATATCGATTGGCGACGGTAGCACGGGGATGAGAACCGAATCATTCTGTTGAAACAAAACCGCGAGTTCGGTGATATCGGAGCCAGCGGGTGTATCGATAACCGCTACATCGGTATCCGGCGGTACTCGTAACTGCCAGGAGCGAGTTAATCGATGATCGGCATTTTTAGAAGCATCGACACCATGAATCTGGTTTAAGGTATCAGGCCGACGTCTTAACCAACCCAGCGACGACCCCTGGCCGTCGTGATCAAACAGACGAACGTTGAGTCCCTGCTGAGCGTAATGAGAGGCAATATTAGTGGTGATGGTTGTTTTACCACAACCACCTTTGCCATTAGTAATGAGTATTCGTTGCAATCCCATACCGGGATTCTAGGGAATAATCTAAAAATAGCCAGTTCTAAAGTTATAATCTTTACTAAAAACAGACATATATCGCATAAAACCAGATTTATTCTAGCTTATGAATCTGATTATATTCGTTCGTCCAGGTAAAATTAAACCAAAACCAGGCTCTACTACTAGCGTGATCCAGGCTAGTTTATTCTCTATGACCGCATCAGATTGCTGATATTTTCAGCAGATAAGACCTTCGATATGAAGCGGCCCTGACCATAATCGCAGCCCAGTTTTTTCAGGTGATCGTAGGTTTTCTGATCTCTAATGCCATTGCCCACTAGGTTTAGATCGAATAGCCTGGCAATTTTAATGATGATTCTGACGAGTTCCAGATCCGGCGAATCTTCTCCGATACTGGATATTAAACCCGGGGAGATTTTTAATTCATCCGCTGGGATTTGTTTAAAATCCAACAACGAAAAATAACCCATACCAAAATCATCGACAGAAATATCTACACCCAG
>JAOUJX010000270.1 GCA_029882955.1 Gammaproteobacteria bacterium | reverse complement strand
AGCTAACAAAGCGAAGCTTTGAAAAAATAGTAAAAAAGGGAACTCCGGTTCCCTTTTTTATGGCTGATATAATTTATCTGGTAACGTCCAGAGGTAGCTCTATCCAGAATGTACTACCGGAATCTAGTTTGGATGTGAAATTAATATACCCTCCCATCATTTCAATTAATTGTCTGGATATCGATAAACCAAGCCCAACTCCTTCGATACTAAGAGATTCACGACCTAATCGATTGAATGCTTCGAAAACCTGACCATGAAATTGATCATCAATTCCAAGGCCGGTATCGCTTACATTAATGCGTATCCTGTGACTGGAAATAATCTCGGCGTCTATTGTTACAGTTCCACCGTATGTATTGTATTTCACCGCATTATCGAGAATATTTGACAGTGATTGTTTGAGTAGATGTAGATCAGCCAAAAGCATTGGTAAATCTTTATCACTGACTTTATCGATTATGTTTATGTGGAGTGGTTCAACTGTATGCACCATGGAAGATATACAGGCCTTAACCATATGACTCAGGTTAAGTGGTTCTATTGATAGTTGACTTTCGCCTGACTGAATTTGAGAGAAACTTAATACCTGCTTGATAAGATTATGCAGGTGCTGGCCGGCTTTGGTTACGTGTTCTACTGCTCTTTGTTGTCTATCCGTCATAGGCTCTAGTACGTTGAGCTTTAACAATTGAGAGTAACCCAGGATAGCGTTTAATGGCGTACGTAATTCGTGGCTCATCGACGAAAGAAACAGCGATTTAGCTTGATTCGCTGCTTCGGCTGCAATTTTCGCCTTTATGATTTCATACTCAACCAGTTTTTGTTCGGTGATGTCCTGTATTAATCCGTGGCCCATATTATCCTGTGAATTATTATCGGCCACCCGTACTCCAATCTCACGTAGATGCCTGATTTCTCCGTCTGTTCTGATGATGCGAAATTCTATATTCAGTGATCCTGTATCGATTAATGTCTCCCATGTTTTCCGATAGTGATTACTGTCATCCGGATGGATCTGTTGCATAGCGCCTTCCATACTATTTTCGCGCAGCATTATTTCTTCTACACTCATTCCAAAAATATGAGCATATTCCACAGAGCAGGAGACAAGCTGGTTAGAATCGTAATTCCATACGTAATGTCCAATACGCGCTATTCGTTCTACTGAATCCGATAGGGTTTCGTGATGACGATAGGCGGTTAACTCTTTAATGAGTTGCTCCCGGGTCATTAAATCTATTTGTTTTTCATCCATTAGTATAATTTTAAGTTAATTACGAGGGAGTTAACATTCCAGAGCTATATTATAGTTGAATGACAAAATTAATGGGTTCAAATCAGTATTGGGTGTCACCCATTACGGTATCGTACAATATGGCATACCTATTTGACCGTCTTGCGGAGAAATGAAGATGACGCAGTACATACTTAGCATTGATCAGGGCACAACCAGTTCACGCGCCATGCTGTTCGACGACAGAGGTCGAGCAAAGTTTACGGCGCAACAGGAATTTACCCAGCATTTCCCAAAGGATGGCTGGGTCGAACACGATCCCGAAGAAATATGGTCGACGACTTTACAGGTTGTCAGTGAAGCGCTTGATAAAGCCAGGGCAGATCAATGCCAGGTTGTTGCTATTGGCATCACCAATCAGCGTGAAACCACAGTGGTATGGGATCGGCAAACCGGGATACCGGTTTACAATGCCATAGTCTGGCAGGATCGACGCACTGCAGAATTTTGTGCATCGCTACGTGAGCGTGGCCTCGAATCAACTGTACGGGATAAAACTGGCCTGTTGCTCGATTCCTATTTTTCCGGCACAAAAGTTAACTGGATTCTGGACAACATCGAAGGCGTTCGTGAGCGTGCCGAAAAAGGTGAGTTAGTTTTCGGCACTATCGACAGCTTCCTCATCTGGCGTTTGACGGGTGGTCGTGTGCATGCAACCGATGCCACAAATGCCTCGCGTACCCTGCTATTTAATATTCACCGGCAATGCTGGGACAAAGAACTGTTAGAGATGTTATCAATACCGTCATCTATGTTGCCCGACGTACGAGATTGTGCGGCTGACTACGGTCGAACTATCTCCGAGTTGTTTGATGCAGAGATACCCATAACGGGCGTAGCCGGAGACCAACAGGCCGCGCTAATCGGTCAGGCCTGCTTCGAACCCGGGATGATCAAAAGTACTTATGGCACCGGCTGTTTCATGATCCTCAATACAGGTGATCAGCCACTTAGATCGAATAACAGGCTACTAACCACCGTTGGTTACAGACTTGCCGGTAAAGTTACTTATGCACTCGAAGGCTCAATTTTCGTTGCGGGAGCCGCTGTACAGTGGTTGCGAGATGGCCTCGGAATTATTAAATCGGCGGGTGATACGCAAGCTATGGCTGAATCTCTCGATTCTAATTCCGGAGTTTATCTGGTACCCGCATTTACCGGATTAGGTGCGCCGCACTGGGATCCCGATGCCAGAGGTGCCATATTCGGTATTACACGTGATACCGGCCCTGCGGAGTTGGTGCGCGCAACGCTCGAATCGGTTTGTTACCAGACCTTCGATCTACTCGAAGCGAAGCGCCGAGATGGCATGCAGCCTACCGGACTCAGAGTCGATGGTGGCATGGTGCAAAATGACTGGCTCTGTGATTTTCTCGCCGATGTACTCGATATCATCGTCGAGCGACCCGTCGAAACAGAAACCACAGCGCTTGGTGCTGCTTATCTGGCGGGTTTGCAAATTGGCTTGTTCCAGTCGACCGAAGAAATTGCGGCGAAATGGCAGGCTGACCGAGAGTTTATTCCACAGATGGAGAAGGAGCAGCGCCAGCTGTTGCTGGCCAACTGGCATGACGCAGTGATAAAGGTTAAAACGACTAGTTGAGAATTGAAATGATTAAAAACACAGTTTTTTGGCTGTCGCTTTTGACTGCAATAATACTAACGGTCAGTCGTGCGAGTGAAATTGTCGAAGTAGGGCGGTTTTCGCAAAGCGATACTGACGGCTGGGCAGTTAAAAAATTTTCGGGTGATACCGAATATAGCCTGTCTCTGGTTGATGGACGCCAGGTGTTATTGGCCAGGAGTGAAAAGTCGGCTTCGGCTTATTACAGAAAAATCGACGTTGACCTGAAGAAAACACCGATATTGAACTGGAGCTGGCGCAAGGAGCGGGGCATAAGCCCCGGCGACGAATTAACCAAACCAGGTGATGATTTCCTCGCTAGAATATATGTCGTGAAGAGCGGCGGGTTACTGGTATGGAGGACCAGGGTGATTAATTACGTCTGGAGCAATCAGCATAAAAAACAGGAAAGCTGGGATAATCCTTTCGCCGGTGATAAAGCCAAAATGCTCTCACAGCGCGATGCGAGTGACCCGGAAGGCGTCTGGTTTGGTGAACGCAGAAATGTCGTCGAGGACTTTGCCGAACTTCTTGATATGGATATCGATAGTATCGATGGGGTGGCGATCATGACCGATAGTGATAATAGTGGATTGAGCGCTAGCGCACTTTATGGGGATATATTTTTTAGTGCGGAGTGATGATAGGGTGAGCCAGTGGTTATCAGGTCATAAAAGGGCCGCTATTGGTACTTACTTAAGGCTATAGGCCTGAGTTTAATCTTTCTGACGATTGTGTTGTAGAGGCGCGATGAATCGAGCCTCTACATTGATATGCCTTTCGTGATTAAGCTCGCAGGCTATAGAGTTCTTTTGCGCTATGTTAGGTCGAAACAATGTCACGAAATCAGCTTAAACATGGTCCCGCAATAAGGGCACTTGGCCTCCCCACCATTTTCCTGCACCGGTATATAAACTCGCGGATGTGAGTTCCACAGGCTCGATCCGGTGATCGGGCAATGAATGGGTAAATCGCCTCTTTTTACTTCGATTGCAGATTTTGCGTTAGGCTGGCTGTATTCGTTTTGACGGGCAGCTGTATCTGGATTGACCATATTTTCGTTACCTGATAAAAGTTAATAAATCGAGATGCTTCTCGTTGCGTCCGTGCACCAGGTCGAAGTAGTCAGTTTGCAGGCGCTCGGTAACCGGGCCACGCTTTCCGCTGCCGATGCTGCGGTTGTCGAGCTCGCTAATCGGTGTGACCTCTGCCGCGGTGCCGGTAAAAAAGGCCTCATCCGCAATATAAATTTCGTCGCGGGTAATACGCTTTTCGACGATTTGATAGCCTGCCTCGTCGGCCAGCATGAATATAGTTTTGCGCGTGATACCATTAAGTGCCGAGGTGACTTCTGGAGTATAAATAATATTGTCGCGTACCACGAAGATATTTTCGCCGCTGCCTTCTGCAACATAGCCTTCGGGGTCGAGTAACAGGGCTTCATCGTAGCCATCATTCAATGCTTCAGACAGCGCCATCATTGAGTTGATGTACTGACCATTGGCTTTGGCTTTGGTGACCGCAATATTAACATGATGGCGGGTAAACGATGAGGTTTTAATGCGTATGCCTTTTTCCAATGCTTCCTGACCGAGGTAAGCTCCCCATTCCCAGGCGGCGACGATGCAGTTAACACTTAAGTTATCGGCGCGTAAACCCATACCTTCGGAGCCGTAAAAAAACATCGGCCGAATGTAGGCGCTATCGAGATTATTATCTCGAACTGAGGCAATTTGCGCATCGATTAACTGTTCCTGATCAAAAGGGCTTTTCATGCCGAGTATTTTGCAGGAGTCGAGCAGCCGTCTGGTGTGATCCTGCAGTGCGAATATAGCGGTTCCCTGGTCTGCATGGTAGGCGCGAACGCCCTCAAAACAACCCATGCCGTAGTGCAGGGTATGGGTTAATACATGAATCGTCGCATCCCGCCAGGGGATCATTTCACCATTAAACCAGATTAGACCATCGCGATCGGCCATTGACATTGTGTTTTACTCCAGGGTTGATACCGGGCTATAAATTGAAACATTCCTTCCAGAGCTGTTTCACTCGTGTTACTTCCGCTTCGATTATTTCGGATGCTATTTCCGCGGGTTTATTTTGTAACACGGTTTCGTGTAACCAACGATGATAAGTCAGATAAATATCGATCAGTTGGGAATTCGAACTGGCAATAATATTTAACCGGATTAACTCATTCAGCAGGCCAATATTATCAGAATATGAGCAAATTGAACCAACTTTATTTGCGTGTAACAGTACCCAGTATTGCACCATGAATTCGATATCGACCATAGTGCCGTAGGAGTGCTTGAGGTTGGTCAACCTGCCCTCTGCTGGATGCTTGCCCTGATGCATCTTTTCGCGCATTTCCAGTATATCCTGTCGCAGTTTATCCGGGTCTCGTGGCAGGCTCAGGATTTGCTGTCGCATGTCGGCAAATGTTTCTCCCAGCGATTCGCTTCCCGCTATATAGCGGGCTCGAATCAGAGCCTGGTGCTCCCAGGTCCAGGCTTTTTCCTGTTGATATTTGAGGTAAGCCTGCACCGATGAGACCAGCAAACCAGAGCTGCCTTCCGGGCGTAATCTAGAGTCTATTTCGTAGAGTTTACCTGAACCAGTTAAGACGCTGGTCATGGAAATGATTTTTTGTGCCAGTCGAGCAAAATAAATACTGTTGTCGATGGATTTCTCACCGGAACTGTATTGCTTATTACCACGGGAGTTGTGTAGAAAGATGACATCGAGATCAGACTGGTAGTGCATTTCGTTTCCACCGAGTTTGCCGTAGCCGATAATGGCGAACTCGGCAACCCTGGTGACGCCGTCCTCTTCGTATTGTGGTTCGCCGTATTTTTGCTTTATAGATTTGCTGGCCAACTGATAAACAGCTTCGAGTAGTATTTCCGCCAGTTCTGATAAATGCTGACAGGCTTCGAGGGTGCTGATTTCTTCAGCTAACTCGGCAGTGGCGATGACGATGGTTT
>JAOUJX010000269.1 GCA_029882955.1 Gammaproteobacteria bacterium | reverse complement strand
GTCTGGCATTCATGCCATTTATTGTCGCTTCTCTGGTTGGGCGTGGTGCGCGCTTCTTTCTACTTGCCTGGTGCCTGGCCAAATTCGGTGCTTCGATCGAAGCAAAATTGATTCGCTATATCGAGCGTATCGGTTGGGCTATTGTGATCGTGTTGGTAGTATTTATAGGCTTTTATTATCTATAAGTGATGAAACTGTTTATTCACATTATTGGCATCATATTTGCCGCTTCTCTGCTGGCTTCCTGCATTAATCCCGCGGCCGTCAATTATAAAATTACGGATAAAGGATCGTATCGGGTTAAGCAGGGCGATACCCTCTATTCGATAGCATGGCGTTATGGCCTGGATTACAAAAAACTAGCGACCTGGAATCATATTGATGAGA
Source organism: Gammaproteobacteria bacterium (assembly GCA_029882955.1). GTDB lineage: Bacteria > Pseudomonadota > Gammaproteobacteria. The sequence goes on along the minus strand of JAOUJX010000269.1, from coordinate 5,525 downwards.
GTTTTACCATTCATCCTGGCCAGCGATTACTCCTGCTTGAACCGAGTGGCTCCACGCAGCAGCCTGGTACCGTGGTCCAAACCAAAACTGATCTACCAATTCAAGTTCCCGAGACAACTGCCGATACCCATTCTGATGAATCTAAAATTGTTGAGGTATCGAAAAGCCCGGGTCGCTGGCTTTGGCCGACCGAAGGTAAGGTCCTCAGCACTTATTCCGCAAAAGAACTCGATCGACGTGGAATAGATATCGCTGGAACCCTGGGTCAAGGGATTCAGGCAGTGGCTAATGGCAAGGTGGTATATAGTGGTAATGGTTTGGCAGGTTATGGTAATCTCATCATTATCAAGCATAGCGAGACCTATTTAAGTGCTTACGCGTATAATCAGGAACGTCTTGTAAAGGAAGGTATGATGGTTACAGCCGGTGAGGACATCGCCAAAATGGGAAAACATAAAACTGGTGCGGCCAGATTGCATTTTCAGATAAGGAAAAACGGCAAACCGGTCGATCCTCTGCGTTTTTTACCTAAACGGTAAGGCATAAATCTCGGAATGGAGAAATTTGAATGACAAAGTCGACTGACAAGTCGCTTATCGAAGACACGGAAATACCTGCTGAAGAACTGGTAGAAGACCTACTGGACGTGCAGGACGTGCCCGATCTAAATGGTGACGAAGTCGAAGAAAGTCACGCTTCCGTTCTTGATTCTGATTATGATGATGACGATGAAGTAGATGCAGTCGATGGTGAAAAAGTAACAGATCGGCGTAAACCCGTAGACCGTAGAAAAACACCAGCACGTCGCTCCACCGACTCCGACCCTACCAAACTATATTTAAAAGAAATCGAAGTCTCTTCACTACTCACTGCCGAGGAAGAGGTATATTATTCCCGTCTGGCGTTAAAAGGAGATACTGCCGCACGCGATAAAATGATTGAATGCAATCTTCGCCTGGTGGTAAAAATATCGCGTCGTTATATGAATAGAGGGCTAGCCTTACTCGACCTCATCGAAGAAGGTAACCTGGGGTTAATCAGGGCCGTCGAGAAATTTGATCCTGAGCGGGGTTTCCGGTTTTCGACCTATGCAACCTGGTGGATACGCCAGACCATCGAGCGCGGTTTGATGAATCAAACCAGAACCATCCGTCTTCCGATTCATGTTATCAAGGAACTCAATACCTATCTGCGAGCCGCGCGAAAGCTAACACATGAATTAAATCGCGAAGCCACCTCCGAAGACGTAGCCAGGTTATTAAATAAACCAAAGAAAGACGTCGATAAAATGTTTCGACTGGCTGATCGAGTATCGTCGTTTGATATTCCGGTCGGTGGTGATAGTGAACGCCCCTTACTCGATATGATCCCCGACGAAAATAACGCCGATCCATCCAGCATACTGCAGGATGAGAATGTTATGCAGAATCTTGATTTCTGGCTCGACGAACTGGATGAAAAACAACGCGATGTCGTCGTGCGACGCTTCGGCCTCAGAAATTACCCACGTGGTACACTCGAAGAAGTCGGGCGGGAACTCGGCGTCACCCGTGAGCGTGTCAGACAAATTCAAATGGATGCATTGCGCAAACTAAGACGCATACTCGAATATAGCGGGTATTCGCGGGAAAATATTATTGAGTAGTAAGGCTTTCTGCTCGGGACAGGCCTGGCGCAATACAGGTAACCACCTCATCGTGAACACATAAAGTAAAGATTGCCACGCTCCGCTGTCGATAACAATCGCCGCCTGAAAAACTACCCTGATAAACTCGTTAATCGACAACATCGACCAAGGAAAGATTAGCATCCCTCCCTAATATAGGTATACTGATCTCAGGAACCCAGTCGAAACGGAATTCACGGGAAGGTTATCATGGAACTATCGGGTCTATCACTACAGGCGAATCGCCTTTTTCAGTTTATCTCTCTTCTCGCACTTGTCGACATACTGGTGTTGGCTGGTTGTGGTGGGAGTGACCTTAATACGAAACGATGCTTATTTCCAAATACCACATCGGCAACATCGAAATGTTTGCAATTGTGAATAAAGCATAAGAAGCAAAATACTGTGCCTAATTCCATACATAGGGCCTAAGTGAATGACCTGGTTGATAGGAAGAATCCCGGGGGGTAAACAGTAATGCCACTAGAATCCATGGGAAAAATGCCGTTGGAGAAGTTGCGCCCTCGTAACATGGAGGAAAAGAAAGCGACAAAAACCTTATTATCAATCGTCGCCTTTTCCACATTATCTCACCTCACTTTTACTCCATTAGCAAACGCTGGCCCTGATGGCGGCAACCTGGTCGGTGGCTCCGGTTCCATTGATACTAGTGGTCTCACGACCAACATTATTCAGTCTAGTGCCTCAATGGCTATCGACTGGAATAGCTATAATCTCAGCAGTAATGAAGTGGTTAATTACCTACAACCGAATGCGTCCTCTATTTCACTTAACCGGATTCTTAGTAGTGATGCTTCTCAAATATACGGTCAGATAAATGCCAACGGGCAAGTCGTACTGGTAAATCCCAATGGGATATTTTTTGGCGAGACTGCGTCTATTAATGTCGGTGGTTTAATCGCTTCTGGTCTCGATATTTCACCGACCGATTTCATGAACGGTGATTATATATTCAATCAGGTGATCGGTACCGGTGGGACGGTAATTAATAGCGGTTTAATCAATGCGTCACTCGGTGGTAATGTCACTTTACTGGCTAAACAAGTTGCTAACAAAGGCGTCATCAACGCGAAACTCGGAGCGGTCAATTTGGCCGCAGGTAAGGAAGCGGTTTTAACCTTTGATAATCAGGGCTTGATCGGTGTTCAAATCACAAAAGAAGTATTACAGGAAGAACTCGGCGTTGACCCTGCTGTGCTTAACCGTGGTGAAATTAATACCAATGGTGGCAGAGTTTTGCTAACGAGTAGTGTTAGTCGTGATGTGTTTTCGGATGCAGTTAATCATGGCGACCAGCAACAGGCGTCCAGCGTTGTTGTACATGAAGATGGCAGTTTCACTCTGGGTGGTGGGGCTGATGTCGTCAATAGCGGTACTATCAACGTTTCTGCTGAAGCTAGTAACGATGCTGGACAGGTAGTAATACTCGGTGAAAATATTACTCATACCGGGTCAATTCACGCGGATTCTAAGAGTGGTCCGGTGGGTATGGTCGAGTTACATTCCATGGATACCACAGAACTTAGAGGCGATGCTTTGATATCAGCTCAGGCGTCGTTATCCGAAATCGGCGGGCAGATCAAAATATTAGGAGAAAAGGTTGGCCTGTATGACACCTCAGAAATCAACGCCAGTGGTATTCATGGGGGCGGAGAAATTCTGGTAGGTGGCGATAGGCTGGGATTCAATTCACTCGTTCGTAATGCCAAGTTTCTTTATCTTGGGGAGAATAGCAATATTTTTGCCGATGCGATAACCGATGGAAATGGCGGCAGAATAATCACCTACGCAAGTGATACCGGCCGATTCTATGGAGGCCTTTATGCGCGTGGTGGAGTGCTTGGCGGAGACGGTGGATTTATTGAGACTTCTGGTAAAAAGGGGTTTGAATTACCAGTGGCACCGGATGTTTCTGCTGCTTCTGGGGAAGGTGGGCTTTGGTTGATTGATCCTTATGATATAACAATTCAATCGTCAGGTGGTCCTTCGACTTATATCGAGGACATAGTGACTAGTCCTCCTGATACTTTTTATACCTCAATCGATCCTGGTCTGGCCTCGACATCGACAATAGATGTAGCTGTGATTGAGATTGCTCTTGGCTCAGGGAATGTAGAAATTATTACCGATGCCTCCGATGGTGGTGGTCAAGCTGGCAATATAATATTTGCTGCTGGCTTAAATTATGATGGGGTAGAGTCTAAGTCGTTAACTTTAAATGCTGCGGGTGGCATCACTTTTATTAATGGTAGTTCTATTAGTGATATAGATGACAAAGACGATTCCCTAAATGTTAATTTGTATGCTATTGGTGACGTGTTAATGGGGACGGTCATAATCGATACCCAGGGCGGCAACCTCACAGTAGGCGGTTCAGGCGGCAACACCCCAGCATCATTCATCAACAACGGCACTATCGATACCACAGGATGGGAAAATATTGCAGGTGGTGATATCAGTATCACTGCTAACGACACCATTACTTCAACTGCACTAACAGCCAATGGTGGTACCGCTTCGAACAACCATGACGGAACCAATGCCGGAGCAATAACTCTGCATGCTGTTGGCGCTATTTCAGTCACTGGAGATATATCTGCAATTGGGAGCGACGGCAATGAAGGCGGCGGCGGTGGTGATCAATGGGTCGGAGGTTCGGGTGGAATTATTAGCGTTGCCTCTTCGGCTACTAGTGTTACCACCGGCAATATAAATAATTATGGCGGAAACGCCGACGGCGGTGGTGGTGCAAATGCTAACGGTGGCAACGCTGGAAATATAACACTTAGTAGTCAGGTCGGTGGTGGGTCTATTACCTTAACAGGCAGGATTACTTCGTATGGAGGAACAGAACTTGGCTCCGGTACTACAGGAAACAAATCCGACATCACCCTGGACGGAAATGTAACACTAGCCAATTCGCTTGTTCTCGATGTAAATAGCTTTTCTTCCGGTAACCTAAATGCCCGGGGAGCGGTCGATTCTATCGGCTCTAACATTGATATAACTTCATCTACGAACATAACCACCGGTAGCATTACAACAAGTGGTGGCTCTGCTAGTTTAAATTCGGCAGGGAATAACGCAGGGTTTATCTCTTTGGATGCTACGAATAACATCAACGTCAACGGTGCTATTTATAGTAGCGGTAGTGCGGCCAATGCCATGGGTAATGGTGGGGATGCTGGGCTGGTCTATTTGCTATCTGGTGGACAAACTAGTGTTTCTGATATTACGGCATTAGGAGGTATCGGGGTTGCTTCGGATGGCTCAACAGCCGACACCACTATCGCGACCCAAACCCTCAACTTCAACGGCGTAGCAGCGCAAACCATTAGCGGAAATGACGTTCTTATCACCGCCAGCAATGGTGCCACCCTCCAACAAAGTCTGGCCCTGTATGCAACCAGTAACGCTACCTTGAATACTAATGGCAACGATATTAATTACCATGGCATTGGCACAGCTGGGTCCCTGGCTATGACAGCGGGCAACGATATTATTTTGAATGGTAACCTCGTCGACACTATAGTGCCGGACACTGACAAACTCACAGTAACGCTGACAGCAAACGACGATGAAAACGGCATTGGTGATATCAATGTTACGGGCACAATCACTACGAATGGCGGTGAGTTCACTGCGACCGGTGTTAACTATGATGGGTTTTCAAACACTTCGGTGGATACTGGGTCTAGCAACGCTTTTATCGCCATGACTGATGCCGTAGCTTTAGGCGGAATGGACATTGGTGGCACGCTAGACATCACTGCCAGCGGCGGCAATATTAGTCAGAGTAGTGACGGAATAGCGGTTATCGGAACCACCACATTGACCG
>JAOUJX010000268.1 GCA_029882955.1 Gammaproteobacteria bacterium | reverse complement strand
CATCATCGGTGCCGGTGTTCAGGCCGCCTTACAACTCGAGGCCCTGACTCTTGTCCGCGATATAAAATCGGTCACTCTCTGGGCACGAGACTTTGACAAAGCCCAAAAGGCAGCTAACCAAATAGGGACGAAGCTCAACCTCGATATCGTGCCTTGTCAAACCATCGCTGAAACAACCGAGAACGCCGATATCATCGTCACTACCACGCCCTCAACGGAGCCACTGCTTCAACTGAAAGATATCAGACCCGGTCAGCATATTACCGCCATGGGCTCCGACTCTGAGCACAAAAACGAACTGGAAGCTGCCATCATAGCCGACCCGCGCGTGGCTTATTTTTGTGATCGTCTAAGCCAGACGCAAACACTTGGCGAGTTACACCACGCCATCGAAAAAGGACTGATCTCCAACTCGACTGAATTTCCTGAAATCGGCCAGGTAATCGCCGGCCAAAAATCAGCCCGCTGTTCAAACGAAGAAATTACCATTTGCGATTTAACCGGTACCGGCATACAGGATACCGCCATCGCCACCCTCGCCTATCAACTCTGCCTGAAAAATAAAGCCGGCACTAACTTCGAGAATTAATATGCCTAAAGACGCTCGACTCCATTTCAGCCTCGACGAATACGCGGATCGACTGGCTAAAACCCGCGCCGCCATGTCGAAGAAAAACATCGACTGCCTCATCGTTGTTGATCCATCCAATATGGCCTGGTTAACCGGCTACGACGGCTGGTCGTTTTACACGCATCAGTGTGTCATTGTACAACACGATGCTGAACCCATCTGGTGGGGACGCGGTATCGATGCTCCTGGCGCAGTACGTACCACCTACCTGGACGAAGACAATATCATCAAGTACCTCGACCACTATGTTCAGTCGGATGTTTGTCACCCGATGGATGACTTGTCCGAAGTACTAACCGGGATGAACCTGGGCGACTCTGCTATCGGCGTCGAAATGGAAAATTATTATTTCTCTGCCGCTGCTTTTCGCGCTTTGCAAACGCACTTACCCGGCGCCAACCTGGTCGATGCCACCGCGCTGGTTAACTGGCAGCGCCTGATCAAATCAGACCAGGAACTCAGCTACATGCGTAGCGCGGCCCGCATTGTCGAAAACATGCACAGTCACATTTACGAGATTATCGAACCGGGCCTGGCCAAGCATGAACTCGCTGCCGAAATTTTTCATACTGGCATTAAGGGCAAAGACGAGCACTGGGGCGACTACCCATCGATATTGCCCCTGTTACCAACCGGTATGGACGCCACTGCAGCCCACCTAACCTGGGATAACACCAAACTGAAAGCCGGTGATATTACCTTTTTCGAAATCGCCGGCTGCCACAAGCGCTATCACTGCCCGCTCTCGCGAACGATATCGCTGGGCAAACCACCACAGAAATACCTCGACGCAGAGAAAGCCGTACTCGATGCCATGCACGCGGGACTCGATAATGCGAAGCCGGGTAAGCTTTGTGAAGATGTTGCCATTGCCTTTTTCAATACGCTGGAAAAACATGGCTTTAAGAAAGATAATCGCACGGGGTACTCAATAGGTCTATCTTACCCACCCGACTGGGGCGAACGCACCATCAGCCTGCGCCGCGGCGATAAAACCGAATTACAAAAAAATATGACCTTCCACTTCATGCCGGCACTCTGGTTAGACGATGGTGGACTGGAGATTACCGAATCAGTCGTCATTACCGACACCGGCTACGAAAGCCTGGCTTCGGTACCACAGAAACTTCTGGTGAAATAAGCGCATGACAAATCCAATTTCCGCAACGCTCGATTTTGATAAAGACGGCGTACAACACGGCTTTTTGCAACTACCCTACTCACGCAATGATTCGGCCTGGGGCTCGATCATGATCCCGATCACTGTCGTCAAAAATGGCGACGGCCCCTGCGCGCTGTTTACCGGCGCTAATCATGGCGAGGAATACGAAGGCCCGATAGCCCTGAACGATCTGGCGAACCGATTACAGGCCGACGATATTAAGGGCCGGGTCATCATCATCCCGGCGATGAACTACCCGGCTTTCCAGGCGGCAACCCGGGTTTCACCGATCGATCATCTCAACATGAACCGCATTTTTCCGGGCAATCCCAAAGGCACGGTTACCCAGGTAATCGCAGATTACTTCTCCACCGTGCTATTGCCGATGGCAGATTACGTACTCGACATTCATTCGGGCGGCAAAACTCTGGAATTTTTGCCGTTTGCCGCTTATCACGAGCTAGATGACAAGGAGCAACAGGCTAAATGCGAAGCTGCCACGCGAGCCTTCGGCGCACCTTATCACCTTAGCCTGATCGAAATCGATGCTGCTGGTATGTACGATACGCAGGCTGAGGTCATGGGTAAGGTATTTGTTTCCACTGAACTGGGTGGTGGTGGAACATCATCACCACAAACTGTCGCTGTGGCCAAACGCGGTGTCCATAATCTGCTGGTGCACGCGGGTATATTGCAGCAGGCTCTCATCGAGTCCGAAGAAATCAACACAAAGCTCGATATGCAACAGGATAATGCCTATGTATTTTCTCAGCATAATGGCTTGCTCGAACCTTGTGTCGGTCTTGGTGATTCGGTGAAAACCGGAGACCTGTTAGCACGGGTTTACTCAACCGAGCGCAGTGGCGCAGAACCGGTCGAATATCGAGCCAAAAGCGACGGCATAATCATGGGTCGACATTTCCCTTCGTTGGTCAAGATTGGCGATTTCATGAATGTTATCGCCAGCGAAGTAGCCGATTAAATTTTTCTCAATCGGTTAAATCTAATGCCGTACTCGATACAGCATTGAGATATACTGCCCGGCTTATTAATCTCCACAACTCAATCTTTTTAAGGACACCATCCATATGAACTTTTCCCGCTTAAAGCTGTTAATCACCGGAATGCTATTAATACTCGGCCTGAGCGCATGCCATGAAGAAACCACCGAATCCAGCTCAACCTCTGGAGCTGACGCAATGCAGGAGCTAAGCACCGATGCCGATAAATTCAGTTATGCCCTCGGTATGATGATTGGTGAACGCGTACTGAAACAGTATGGCGAAGTAGACTATGACAAACTGATGATGGGCATGAAAGCTCAACACCAGGATTTGGCCACTTTAATGGATGTCGCCGAAGCGGGTGAAACTCTTGCTGCGTACCAGGAACAGGCCGCAAAGGCGCAAAGCGCTGAGGTTATCACCAAAGGTGAAGCTTATCTTAAATCGAATGCCGAAGCAGAAGGCGTGACGGTAACCGAATCAGGCTTACAATATTCAGTCTTAACCGCTGCAGAAGGTAATCAGCCCGCGGCTACCGATTCTGTTACCGTTCATTATCGTGGGACTTTGCTCGATGGTACAGAATTCGATAGCTCTTACTCACGCGGCGAACCAGCAACTTTTCAACTCAATCAGGTCATCCCCGGCTGGACCGAAGGCGTACAATTAATGACAGTTGGCAGCAAGTTCAAATTCGTCATTCCTTACCAACTAGCCTACGGCGAACGCGGTGCCGGCGCCAGTATCGGACCTTTCGAAACCCTGATATTCGAAGTCGAACTCATCTCTATCAACTAGCCAAACTGATTGCCCGCTGATTCATTCAGCGGGCGTCATCATGTCCAGCACCCTACTCTTTTTTCGACTGGCACCGTTCATCTTCGTAATGATCTGGAGCACTGGTTTTATCGCTGCAAAATACAGCATGTGGAATGCCGATCCTTTTGTATTTCTGTGTTTAAGGTTTTCGATTACGGCCATCGCTATCATACCGATCCTGCTGGCATTCAAATTCCCTTTCCCCAAAAGCTTCTGGGCGCACCGTCATGACATGGTCAGCGGTGTATTGATTCACTGCGGATACCTGGGATTTGTATTCTGGCCAATAAAACTCGGAGTTCCATCCGGCATAGTCGCCATTATTATTGGCATACAACCCATCTTCACCATGACCCTCTCCAGCCTCTATATCGGAGAGAAAATAAATGCGCGCAATTTATCCGGATTGTTGATTGGTTTCGTAGGCGTCGCGGTCGTGCTCACCGGCAAGTATGGCCTCAACCTCGGACTAAACGGCGGCCTGACCTGGTTCGAAATAATGCTATGTATCATTAGCTTGCTTTGTATCGCTATCGGCGTGTTTTATCAGAAAAAGTTTTCCGGAAAGTCCAACCTGTTCACCGGGACCTTTATGCAATACCTGGGCGCCTCGCTCGCAACCGCTGCGATGGCTTATGTACTTAATGAAAGTTGGGTAATCGACTGGACTCCAACCTTCATCAAAGCACTCATCTGGCAGGTTCTGGGGCTTTCTATCGGAGCAGTAGTCATATTGATGATGATTATCCAGCGCGGTGAAGCCGGTCGTATTTCCAGCATGTTTTATCTGGTTCCACCCCTGGTAGTTATCGAAGCACATTTCCTGTTCGGAGAAACACTGGGCGTGGTCTCAGTCATCGGCATGTTGATGTGCGTAGCCGGGGTTTATTTTGTTAATCATTCAGCGAAAATGTCGAACGCCTGACAACCTGCCATACCATAAAAATTGAAGGCCATATAAACATTCGATAGAATTCATATCACACCAATTCGGGGTGTAGCTCAGCCTGGTAGAGCGCTGCCTTCGGGAGGCAGAGGTCGTAGGTTCAAATCCTGTCTCCCCGACCAATTTAAATCAATAACTCATTTAGTTTTTCACTCTTATCTTAATTTCTTATTATTAGTATTTAAGTCCATATTAAGTCCAACGCGGACATTCGTTTCTAGGTGATGGAGGGGAGCTAACGACCCTTCTGAGACGTTCATTAACATTTAACAAAAGGGCACGTAGTGAAGCGGAGCAATGTCCCAGCCCGTAGGGCGACTTGATGTAGTGGCTAGGGCTTATTGGCATTGCCATGCCAGTTTCTTCCTAATGGTTGAATCTGTACTTGGCGGTATTACTAAATTCGGAAGATCATAATTATCAGGAAGCCCTATGAAATCATTTGACTTAATTGTAATTGGCCTATCTGTAACATTTTCCAATACATACTCTGACAAACCATCTTCGATATTGTTACTCTCAAAACCTCTATGACTAAATAACCCACTCTTACAGTGCTCGAGCATACTTTCTTTTAACTTGAGTCGTTTAGTAAACTTAACATTCTCTCCTGATACATAGTCAATTCTAATTCGATATTTTCCACTACCATTTGGATCACTAAATCCATTTATATATATACCGGGCTTACCTTCGATATTTGGTAAAACCTTAATTTTTAGTGAATGAATTTTTATCGTTTCATTACCAAGAACGACAGAATACGGTCCTATTTGTACTTCCCCTTCTGGTATTGGAATTACCCATATTAAAAATTCCAGATCACTATCAGACGAACAATTTTTCATACAAATATTCGAGTTGCCTGAATCGTCAGAGGTCAGCTCATTTCCTTGGCTATTTAAATTAACTGTTATATTAACCATGTCGCCATTTCTGATCAGGAAATCATCAGTTGCCGCTGATACAACGTAACTTGCTGATCCAGCATTAACTTGACCAAATAGTAAGGCTAAAATGAATAGGGCAAATTTTCTCATAACAGGTGATCTTCCCATGATTCTTAGCAGCCCTAACAGTGAATTCAACAGGTTCTCTGTTAATGGGATCTTACGGAATCTGTAAAACTCAGTATACAGGAGTAGTTAAACGGCTCCTATTGGCCGACTCCTGCCTATGAAGCCTGGCATTTGAAGGTCTGCTAACCGGAAGCCGACCTTCGTTCATCGATGGCGAAAGGCGGCAGTCGACCCAGACCTGCCGTTAACGTTAAAGTTCAGCTGCGCCGCTTTTTGGCGTCGGCTGGGACGCATTGTTAAGTGACAATGCGCCATATATCAAAAAAGACATTAACCAAATTATAT
>JAOUJX010000267.1 GCA_029882955.1 Gammaproteobacteria bacterium | reverse complement strand
GACGCCGAGCTTGAAGCAATGCACCTGGCCGGAGTCCGCGCAGTACGTTTTAATTTTGTTAAGCGCCTGGTCGACAACACACCGAGAGAAGTATTTCTTGGTATCGCCGAAAAAATAAGACCGTACGGCTGGCACATTGTGGTTTATTTCGAAGCGCCGGATCTGCAAGAACTCACCCCCTTCCTGATTCAGCTCGACCATACAATTGTCATCGACCACATGGGCCGACCCGATGTCAGCATGGGCACCGATCATCCTGACTTTGAAAAGTTCGTCAAATTACTCGATGACAATCCGAGTTTTCATACTAAAGTCAGTTGCCCCGAAAGACTGACCTGGCAGGCACCCGACTATAGCGACGTCGAACCCTTTGCCCGTTTACTGGTTGAGCGCTTCCCGCAGCAGGTTCTCTGGGGTACCGACTGGCCGCACCCGAACATGAAATCGCATACGCCCGATGACGGACTACTGGTCGATGTGATCCCCAAAATTGCCCCTACCGCAACGCTGCAACAGGCATTGCTGGTAGACAATCCGATGCGACTATACTGGAGTTAAGCCATGTCATATCTCGATAACCCGACACCGATTCCCGGAACTATCCTTTTCGATGGTAAAGCTGCGCGCAAAGGCTACGGCCTGAATAAAATGTGTTACACATTAAACGAACAGGCCGCTCGAGACGAATTCAAGCAAGGCGAGATGGCTTATTGCGATAAATTCGGGCTTACCGAGGAACAAAAGCAAGCCATTGCTGATCGTGATGTTCTCGGTTTGCTGGAGCTTGGAGGCAGTATTTACTACCTGGCTAAATTTGTCGGAATGCTGGGGCTCAACATGCAGGATATCGGTGCAATGCAAACCGGCATGAGCGTGGACGAATTTAAACAAAAACTGGTAAAGGCGGGAGAATAACATGGCTAGAATTATCGGCGGTATCACCTCATCACATATCCCCGCAATCGGCAATGCTATCGAGAGAAACCAACAGCAGGAACCTTACTGGAAAGATTTTTTTGATGGCTATCCACCCATACATGCCTGGCTGGAACAGCAACAACCCGACGTTGCGGTAATATTTTATAACGATCATGGTCTGGAGTTTTTTATCGATAAAAAGCCGACTTTTGCCATCGGTGCCGCAACCCAGTACAACAATGCCGACGAAGGCTGGGGAATTAAAACCATTCCGCCTGTGAACGGCCATGAAGACCTTTCCTGGCATATTTGTAATCAATTGGTAGACGACGAGTTTGATATTACTATCTGCCAGGAAATGCGTATCGATCACGGCGTCACGGTGCCATTGCAGTTAATGTGGCCGGGCTACAGCTATGGTCATATGAAAGTGATACCTGTCGCAATAAACTGTGAACAACACCCAATGCCTTCGCCAAAAAGATGCTTCAACCTCGGCAGATCTATGGGCAAGGCGATCGAGTCTTATGAGGAAGATCTAAAAGTCGTCATCCTCGGCACAGGCGGCATGTCACATCAACTCGACGGCGAGCGCGCTGGGTTCATCAACAAGGAGTTCGACCTGATGTGCATGGATAAAATAGTCGACCGACCCGAGGAATTATTGCATTACAGTATTCGCGATCTGGTTGAAATCGCTGGCGCCCAGGGTCCGGAATTTATCATGTGGTTAGGCATGCGTGGTGCGCTGATCGGCAAAGTAAAAGAGTTGCATCGGAATTATCATATTCCGATTTCTAATACTGGTGCGGGTACTATGTTGTTGGAAAACAAATAATGCACCAGTTGTTGTTTTAACTAGTCCAAAGGATAATTAACTGATTCCGGTATCTCTGAGGCTGGTTTTGGGCGGGAGAGATGATAACCCTGCACAAGACCACATCCCTCTCTCTTTAAGAAAACAACCTGATCATCGGTCTCAACGCCTTCGGCTAAAACATCGATTCTCATGTTTTTCGCTAAGGCGATTATCGATTTCACAATAGATACATCATCTTCACTTCCAGGAATATCCCGAATAAATTCTTTATCAATTTTGAGTACGTCTACCGGAAGTTTTTTCAGATAAACCAAAGATGAATATCCAGTTCCGAAATCGTCTACAGAAATTTTTATGTCTAATGCACTAATGCGATCGAGTAATTCAATAGTCTTTTCAGGATCTCTCATAAGCTGACCTTCCGTAACTTCGAACGTTAAAGACTTTCCATTACAGCCAGTATCTTTCATTAGCTTTTTCAGAAACTCAAGGAAATCAGACTGATCAATTTGCTGCATTGTCAAATTTAGAGACAGACGCCCCAATTCGATTCCATCATCTTTCCATGCCTTCATTTGGTGTAAGCTTTTACTCATCACCCATCGATCAAGCGCAACAATCAATCCAGACTCTTCCGCTTCAGGTAGAAATCTAGCTGGCGAAAGAAGGCCCAGTTCGGGATGTTGCCAACGGACTAATGCCTCCAGTCCAATCAACTGCTTCTTCTCAATATCATATTGCGGTTGGTAATATACATCAAATTCATCTTGCTCCATGGCTCGCTTAAGGTTCGCTATCATAAGCACTTTTTCTAACGCCTGTGCCGTCATGTCTTCGGTATAAAACTCTACAACATTCCGACCTTTTTCTTTAGCACGATACATGGCTGCATCCGCATTGCGAAGCAAGATCTCCGAGCTGGTACCATCGTCTGGATAGACACTTATTCCTATACTGGTGGTCACAATCAGTTCGTTGTTTTCGATAGTCAATGGTTGCTGTATTGCACGAGAAAGTTTTAGTGCTATATCGTTTATATCATCCAGCTTATTACAATTGGTTAGTAGTATTGTAAATTCATCACCACCTAAACGTGCTACGGTATCCACTTCTCGCAATGTCGAAGTCAGATTTTTAGCAATTGAAATAAGCACAGTGTCGCCAGCAGCGTGTCCAAGAGAATCGTTAATTTGCTTGAACTTATCAAGATCCAGGAAAAGAACTGCCAGGAATGATTTATTTCGACTCGCATGCCTTATCTCTTGTTCAATACGATCTAAAAATAGTGCTCGATTAGGGAGCCCGGTTAATGAATCGTGATATGCCTGGTGCTCCAGACCCTTTTCTATTGCCTTACGCTTGTCGATTTCGAGTGATAATGATATGTCGCTGGCAATAAGGGAAGAAAACTCCTGTTCGTTTATTGTCCAATCCCTGAAATTACCAGTGTGCTCATGACAGACCACGCCAACGATGTTTCCGTCATAGAATATCGGAGCATCGAGCATCGAGAAAATGTGATTTGGTATCAAATATGATTCAGCCAATTCACTGGTGACTGGATCAGTTCTCACATTAATAATGGCAAGACGTCGCCCAGTTTCCACCGCAGAAAAGTATCGAGGAAAATCTGACTTATAGAGGGTGCCGCCACTTGAATGCCCCTCACCATCGACATACATGGACCGGCATTCTATCGCTGTTTTTGATTCATCATACAGCCAGATGCTGACTCGCTTGACAGCCAGAGTACGTGACGATATTTCTGTTGCTTTATTAAAGGCCTCGTCGATATTTTTGTGACTAATACCAGACCACTCTAGCATTGCATTTTGATAGATTTCAATCTGGGCCGTGCGTTTTTCTTCCCGCCTTCTCTTTTCTTCCTTTTTATTCCTTCGCGAAATAATTATTGAACTGGTGAGTGTTATCAATATGACACTCAATAAAATCAGTATTGATACTATTAATGTATAGTTTCTAGCATAAAAGGTAGGAGGGACATTATGGAATATGGTTTTCTCTCTAACCTGGTCTGGCAACGTAATTTTCAGCTTATTTAGTTGCGATTGATCAAAAATATAAAGATTGGGACTCTCGGTGACATTGTTTAGCTGCTGAATGTTTGTGCCTTTTATTAAGGACAGGGCAAGCCTGGCAGCCCCTTCCCCCTGTTCTTTTCCACCCGTTACAAAGCCACCCAGAACGCCATCAAAAAAATAGGCGTCTTCCATAGTAACAACAGCAAAGTTACCAGCATTGACAACTTCAGATATAATTTCTTTCGGATTTAGCACCTTGCCTGTGGATGATTTGATTCCACCAATAGTGGTCAGAAAAAGGTATCTCTGATCGCGATTACGTAAATCCTCAATCAGTTCATCGATGTTATTATTAACAATGAACGTAGCATTTATATTAGGGTAATTGACTAACTGTTGTTTGATCTCTGCCTCGATAGCACTATAAGTGTTTGAGCCATCACCCAAAATAATGATTTCTGATTTTTCTCTATCGAGGATATTTATTAAGTCTAAATTTTTTGAAATTTCCTTTTTTTCAAAAACCCCACGAATAGGCAGGGTTTCGATTTCACTGATAATATCGTAATCATTAACGCCGGAGAAAATGAAAGATGTATCTGGATAAAGATTTAGCAAATAATCTCTGGCAAACAAATAACCATTATCATCGGTAACGTAAATAATATCCGGTATATATTCAAAATACTTTTTTTCCATATACTGCGAGAATTGCTCCGCATATTCCGAGTTGTAAGCACGCCGCTTCGAATCAAGATACTCAGTACTGATACTTACCGGTATTAGCGACTTTTCGATAATCTGATCGACAAATCCCTGGTGCTGTGATTTTGTCCACGGGTATTCCTGGCTGTATGCATGCACCACTAGAACTTGAGAGGTCTGATTCGCTTGAGCAATAGAGTAAAAATTACTCGAAAACAATCCTAGAATCGTCAAAAAGTATATAACTTTCATATATCAGGGAGGCATAAATTGGGCATATTCCCAAAAGTATAGTACGGCTTCTAATTATTTTTATTTAAATATTCCAGGGCCTCCCATGATCCCCGGATATCGGGCGGGCGTTCCACCGCCGACAAGCTTTAAGAGGTATCCTCGGATGGGCGAACACCGATTCTAGCTATGATTGAAGATGACTTGAATAGTATTAAGGCCGTTCGCGTGCATCTCGATTATTCCTGGGGCTGGCATGTTGATAGCGAGAGCCATAAGATCGAGTGAGGATAAAACCTCAACAATTTACCCTCTACTTATAAAGTGACCATATCATTGTTTCGAATACAGCTTCGACCAATTAGTTATTTTCCACTCCCAATTTGATTTAAGTCAAAATACCTGAAGTTTCACGGCATTAATGTTTTAGCCCACAACACAAAGGAGATTGCACAATGTTTAACATTAAATTTGCAAATTTTGTCGGCCTTTCGTTATTTCTATTATCCATGGTAGGAATTAACACTAATGCTTATTCGGAAAGCTCCAACTGGTACGGGGGAATAAATATTGGTCGTGGTGACTTGGATTTTAGCGGCTACGATGATTCAAGCAGCCTGTCTCTCTACGCTGGAAACAATCTAAGTGACAATGGCGCCTATGAATTCGGCTATACCGACCTGGGGCAATTCGATGTTTCTGGTGTGCCAGGCACTTATATTGAAGTAACAGGCTTTGAAATAACAGGAATTGGAAAAATGCCAGTAAGCAATTCGGTTGACCTGTTTGCTAAATTTGGGATTTACTTCTGGAACCTTGATGCCGTTATTTTTGGCACCAATATCGGAGGTGACGACGATAATTCGATAACTTTAGGGGCTGGTGCAGATTTTTCGTTTAATGGTAATGTTAGTGGTAGAGTGGCTTTCCAGCAGTACAGCGATGTATCTGATGAAGATATTACTAATATTTCAATCGGTATCCATACAAACTTTTAATTACTTCATATAACATCTTTACTCAGAGGTCGGTCTTATCCGGCCTCTTTTTCGTCAAACTTAGTAGACATCTCGTTTACCGGGGTACCTGATCGGTTGGTTCTAAAGTTTAAAAGTAGTGCCAGCTTAATCCAGCATAGTATTCAAAATAGATTTACCCGGATCACTCCGGCAAACCCGCCTGACGCAGTTCCAGCGCAAGTTGATCCATTAACTCTACTG
>JAOUJX010000266.1 GCA_029882955.1 Gammaproteobacteria bacterium | reverse complement strand
CCTGACTCAATTTGATTATTTTATGCGCCCTATTATGGATAGCATCAAGGCATACAACCCGGATTTTTACTTTCTCGACAGCCGAACATCACCAAAGAGCATCGCTTACACCGAAGCAGTCAACTCAGGTTTACACTCAATCAGCCGTGATGTTTTTCTGGATAACGAGCGTGATAACCCCGAATCGATTCATTTGCAATTCCAGATATGGCTGCAAAAAGCCCGCAAGCAGGGCCATGCGATTGCCATCGGTCACCCGCATTCAACCACCATCACTTACCTGCAGGAAAATCTGACCGAAACCATGGACAAATTTAAGTTTGTGAGTGTCTCGAAATTAATTAAACAGAAACTCGAAAGCAACCAGTCAGCTGAAAACCTGCATGCCGATACGGCGTTCTTAGACTAATAAACTCGATAAAGACCGTTACATATTTCGGCTCTATTCCGCTTCCATACTGATCACTACTTTGCCAAAATGCTCACCATTGAGCAAATGCTGATAGGCTCTGCCGGCCTGCTGCAAGGGATAAACACTATCGACCACCGGTTTTAGTTTGCCCTTAAAAATCAGTCGCATTACCTGAGCAAACTCCTTTCGGTTAGCCATCGTGCTACCAATAATCCTCAGATGATGCCAAAAAATAAGTCGAATATCGGTTTCCGCTATCGATCCGGTGGTGCGCCCGTAAGTCACAAGGCGACCACCTTTAACCAGGCTTTCCAGACTATCCGACCAGGTCGCTGCACCGGTATTCTCAACGACGACATCGACTCCCCGGTTATTCGTTAATGCTGCTAACTCGGACCAGTAATCGCCTTTCGTTCGATTAAGCACATGATCGGCACCCATTTGTCTGGCGTAAGCCTCCTTTTCCGTGCTACTGGTAACCGCGATAACATTTGCGCCGGCTAATTTCGCAATTTGTATGCTGGCTGAACCAACACCACCACTAGCTCCCAGAATTAACACATCTTCACCAGCTCGAATTTGAGCCTGAGACATCAATGCTCGCCAGGCCGTTTGATACACCAGTGGTGCGGCGGCCGCTTCTTCAAAGGATAACGTTTCAGGTAGCAACATCACATCTCTGGCATTGACCGAGATAAACTCTGCCATGCCACCGGGAATAGAATCGCCAGTAATACCATAATCATCACACTGGCTTTCCTGCCCCCCGATACAATGTTCGCAGTCACCACAATAAAGGCTCGGATTAACCGTAACCCGATCACCATTTTTAAATTTAGCAACCGACGATCCAACTTCAGCAATTATCCCTGCGATATCGGCGCCGCCCCAAAATGGAAATACGGTGCTATCTGGATTAGCTTCTCGCAATACCAGCAAATCAAAGTGGTTTAAAGCACAGGCCTTGACTTCGATGAGAACCTGGTCGGGACCGACATCAGGCCTGGGAACTTCCGCAATTTGAATTTGCTCGGGACCACCGGGCTGAAAAAAAACAGCTGCTTTCATATTAGTTTTCCTGAATTGGTTGAATAGTGATAAATTGTTAGGTGTAAATCTCGTGAACCAGCGACTTTACACCACTATTCTACCGTCACCGATTTCGCCAGATTCCGTGGCTGATCAACATCGGTACCGCGTTGCACAGCAACGTAATAACTCAGTAGCTGCAATGGAATAGTAGACAAAATTGGCGTTGTCCAGCGTGTCTCGCAGTTCATTTGAATGACCACATCGTCTTCGGTCTCTGCGAGTTTGGCGCCCTGATGCGCAAAAACATAAAGCTTACCGCCGCGGGCTTTGACTTCCTGCATATTGGAATGTAGCTTTTCCAGAAGGTCATCGTTCGGTGTAACGACAACGACTGGCATTTCCGTATCAACCAACGCGAGCGGTCCATGTTTTAGTTCACCTGCAGGGTAAGCCTCGGCATGAATATATGAAATTTCCTTGAGTTTCAGCGCACCTTCCATCGCGATGGGGTAATGCACACCACGGCCCAGGAATAGCGCATGATGCTTATCGACAAAATCTTCGGCAACCGCTTCTATCTGTTGATCGAGCTTTAACAGCTCACTAATCTGTCCCGGTAACTCCCGTAATTCATGAACTATGTCGGCTATAACCGACTCGTCTAAGCCACGAGCTTTGCCGATAGAAACGATGAGCAATAGCATAGAAACTAATTGCGTTGTAAATGCCTTGGTCGAGGCAACACCAATTTCGGGACCTGCCCGCGTCATCAAAACCAGACTCGATTCTCTCACCAGCGAAGACTCAGGCACATTGCAAATACTCACAGAGCCGCAATAATCTTCCAATGGCAGATTTCGTAAGGCGGCCAGGGTATCGGCGGTCTCTCCGGACTGTGACAGCGTGACGAACAGCGTGTCCTGCGGCACTACCGATTTTCGGTAACGAAATTCGCTGGCGACTTCTATCTGACAGGGCAAGCCCAAAATTTCCTCTATCCAGTATTTAGCCACAAAACCTGCGTGATAACTGGTACCACAGGCGACGATTTGTATCTGTTTCACCTGTTTGAATATTCGATCTGAATCGGGGCCAAAAACCGAATCGAGTACACCATTCTCGCTGATGCGACCTTCGAGGCACTCAGCAACAGCGTTCGCCTGCTCGTGAATTTCCTTCTGCATATAATGCCGGTAACTACCTTTGCTGATTGAATCAGCCGACATTTCAGTGATGTTCACCTCAAGCTCTTTGGGCTCACCGTTGGCACCGTATATCTGATAATCCTTCTGATTAATAACCACCAGATCGCCTTCTTCGAGATAAATAAAACGATTGGTAACAGGCAACAAAGCCGAAACATCGGAAGCCACGAAGTTCTCCTGAATACCCAGTCCAACCACTAGGGGACTACCTTTACGACAGGCGACGAGTGTATCCGGATCATCAAGCACGATAACTGCAAGCCCAAAGGTGCCCTCAAGCTGACCAACTGCCTTATGAACCGCCGAGTATAAGTCTCCTTCAAAGTAACTTTCGATTAAATGAGCAACAGTTTCGGTATCGGTTTCTGATTCAAACTCATAGCCATCGGCGAAAAGTTTTTCCCGAATTTCCTTGTAATTCTCAATGATTCCATTGTGTACCAGCGCGATGCGATCTCGCGAAAAATGAGGATGAGCATTGACTTCCGAAGGCGCACCATGAGTCGCCCATCGCGTATGTGCTATACCAGTGCTACCTGCCTGCTCGGGCGAAATTTTATCCGCAAGCGCCTGAACCTTGCCCAGTGCACGGAAACGTTCGAGTTTATTCCTGTCGATTAAAGCAATCCCCGCAGAATCATAACCTCGGTATTCCAGCCGTCTTAAACCTTCTATTAAGATTGCACTCACATCGCGTTGCGCGACTGCACCGACTATTCCACACATGTACTTATTCCTGTTTTTTTCTAACTGGTTTAGACCATTTTGCCACGGTCAACTGTTTGGCGCGCGTCAGCGTTAACTGATCGGCCGGTGTATCGCGAGTAATCGTAGAACCCGCACCAACTGTGGCTCCCCGGGCTAACTTTACCGGTGCGACTAGCTGAGTACCAGAACCGACAAAAACATCGTCTTCGATAATCGTTTTAAATTTATTTACGCCATCGTAGTTACAGGTAATCGTACCGGCGCCAATATTAACGCCCTTGCCAACCTCTGCATCACCGACATAACTTAGATGGTTGATCTTGCTACCCTCACCAATTTGCGCTTTTTTGGTCTCGACAAAATTACCGATTTTCGCTCCATCAGCGCATTGGGTGCCTGGCCTGACCCGTGCGAAAGGGCCGATAGAGACTTTTTCGCCGATAAAGGCTGTATCGATCGAAGTCATAGGAAATATTTGACTAAAAGAACCGATTGTTGAATTTTCGATAATACAATTTGCGGCTATTTTAACATGATCACCTAAAACCACATCGCCAATAAAAACGCAGTTAATATCGATTTCAACATCGCTACCGACCTGCAAACAACCTCGAATATCGATACGATTCGGATCGTAAAGTTTGACACCGGCATCCATTAGTTTGATCGCCTGCTTCTGTCTAAACAGACTTTCAACCTTAGCCAGTTGCGTCTGGTTATTAACACCGAGCACTTCTTCGGTATCTTCGCAGATCGTCGCCGAAACTTTCAAGCCGGAATCAACCGCATGTTTAACCACATCAGTTAAATAAAATTCTTCCTGGGTATTATTATTGTCGAGCCGTTCGACAAGATTTCTGGCATGGTTACCAGAAATATACATAATGCCGGAATTGGACTCCTGAATACCTTTCTGTTCCTGACTAGCGTCTTTTTCTTCAACAATAGCGATTACGTTGTCATTTTCATGCCTGACAATACGACCATAACCCGTTGGATTTTCGGCTATGAAACTTAATATATTGATAGCGTCATCCGAAGTATCTTTCAGCATAACCTCTAACGTCATCGGGGAAATCATCGGTACATCGCCATATAACACTAAAATGTCGTTGCCCTGGTTCAACACACCAAAGCACTGCGCCACTGCATGACCGGTACCCTGCTGCTCATGCTGAATGATGAAATCCAGCTTCTGACCGACCATCTGCTCACGAACCTGATCGGCATGATGGCCGATAACTACAATAATCTGATCGGGGTTTAACCTGTGACTTGCATCCACGACATGCTGCAACAGTGGCTTACCCGCGAGATGGTGTAATACCTTCGGTCTGGAAGACTTCATGCGCGTTCCCTGACCGGCTGCTAGTATGATAATACTGAGTGGCATAGCTCTAACGTTTTAATTTGTAAAATTAGTCGATAGTGTAATGCAGACAACCAAAAAAAAGGAGGCCGAAGCCCCCTTTTGCAAAATAAATTGTTATATCTATTTCTTACGCCATTTTTGAATCGCAGCAATTTGTGCAGCTGCAGCGGCCAACTCGGCTTTTGCCTTGGCAACATCAAGGTCCGACTGTTGATCAGCCAATGCGTCTTCGGCACGTTTTTTAGCTTCCAGCGCCGCAGCCTCATTCAGGTCATGCGCTCGGATTGCAGTATCTGAGAGCACCGTAACAAGATGCGGCTGGACTTCGAGTATACCGCCAGAAATAAAGAAAAACTCTTCTTTACCATCGCCCATATCAAGTCGTACTTCGCCTGGTTTCAAAGGTGAAATCAGGGGTGTATGACGCGGCGCGATACCGACCTCACCCATTACCGCTGGTGCGAACACCATTTCCGCGGCCCCGGAGAAAATCTGCTCTTCGGCACTAACAATATCAACCTGTATGGTATTAGCCATGCGACTATTCCTTAAAGTTCTTTAGCTCGTTCGGCAACTTCGTCGATGCTACCGACCATGTAGAACGCCTGCTCAGGATACTGATCCATTTCACCATTCAGGATCGCCTTAAAGCCTGCGATAGTATCTTTCAGCGATACGAATTTACCGGGTGCGCCGGTGAATACTTCCGCAACGAAGAATGGCTGGGACAGATAACGCTGCATTTTACGTGCACGGGTTACGACCAGCTTATCCTCTTCAGACAGTTCGTCCATACCCAGAATGGCGATGATGTCTTTCAATTCCTTGTAACGCTGCAGAGTTCCCTGTACGTCACGTGCGGTATCGTAGTGCTCAGCGCCAACTACGTTCGGGTCTAGAATTCGCGAGGTTGAATCGAGCGGATCAACCGCTGGATAAATGCCCAGTTCTGCGATTTGACGCGAGAGTACCAGCGTCGCGTCGAGGTGAGCAAAGGTTGTAGCTGGCGAAGGATCGGTCAAATCGTCCGCAGGTACGTAAACGGCCTGGAAAGAAGTGATAGAACCCGTCTTGGTGGAAGTGATACGCTCCTGAAGTGCGCCCATTTCTTCCGCCAGAGTCGGCTGGTAACCTACCGCCGACGGCATACGACCGAGCAGTGCGGATACTTCGGTACCTGCCAGGGTATAACGATAAATATTATCGACGAACATGAGTACGTCGCGACCTTCGTCACGGAAATGCTCTGCCATGGTCAAACCAGAC
>JAOUJX010000265.1 GCA_029882955.1 Gammaproteobacteria bacterium | reverse complement strand
TTTTCATTCTTTCTGGTGGGATGATCCACAGGGCTTTTTCGGTATCGATTTCATCCCACCGGGCACCGGCCGCCTCATTCGGGCGAACCATGGTGTGGAGTTGCCATTCAATCAGGCATCGGGTCACCAGCTTGATACTCGCGTTGTTGATTCGCAGCATTAATTCGGGTAATTCTTCTGGCCGTAGCGTAGGCAGGTTGACGACCTTGGGTGCGTTAAATGCTTTGCCTATACCAGACAGTGGGTTAGCGTGAACCATGCCGGTATTGACAGAGTACACCATGATTTCGTTGATCCAACGGCATAACTTTTTGACTGTTTCGAGTTTGCCCCGGTCTGCAACAGGCGTGATGGCTTCGATGGCTTCGACGGCGTTAATTTTATGTAGAGGCATTTTCCCTAACTTTGGAAAAACGTAGGATTCCAGTCGATTTGAGATTTTATTGTAATAATTTTTTGATACGCTGGCTTCCTTGAGTTTGAGCCATTTTCTGGCGGTATATTCGAACGTCAAACTCATAGCTTCGTTCTGTTTCTTGTTTTCTTCGAGTCTGTGTTCTTTCGGATCGACATTTGTCGCCAGTAATCCGTTGAAGCGTCGTGTTTCTCTTCTGGCATCGGCTAGCGACAGGTCTGGATAGGCGCCCAGACTGAGATTAGCGCGTTTTCTGGTGTAGGGTCTTGAATAGTTGAATATCCAGGTTTTGGTGCCGATAGGCTTAATTCTGAGATAAAGGCCATTGCCATCAGCCAGGTTATATTCCTTTTCTCTGGATTTTGCCTGTTTAACCTAGGTGTCTGTAAGTGGTTTCACTACTTTTGCCATTGTAACACTCCGATGTCATGTATTAGGGGTGCTGACCCCTATGTTACACTCAGTGTTACAAAAAACGCTGGATTTTACAATATCTGGTTGAATCTTACTGGAAGGTAAAAGGCTTAATTTATTATTAAATTCAGTAAGTTATAGACTTTATTGGACGTTGTTGGAATCTATTGTGGTGCCCAGGAGAGGACTTGAACCTCCACGACCGTTAGGTCACTAGCACCTGAAGCTAGCGCGTCTACCAATTCCGCCACCTGGGCATGGCGCGGAAATATACACCACTTCAATATATTGTCAATCTAGATGTAGAGGCTTTGTCCGGCTTTCTATATACTCGCGCTCTCAACATGGAAACTATATGCCCAAAAAACCTCCCCGCCTGACCCGCGACCCCTTTCTGTCGCGTGAATCGGCCAAATACGACCGGCCGATTGCTAGTCGCGAACACCTTCTTGATCTTATTAATACCTACAAGGTACCTGTTTCTCAGAACCATATCGCAGAGTCTCTGAAATATGACGATGATGAACAGATCGAAGCCTTGCGTCGGCGTCTCAATGCTATGGTGCGCGACGGCCAAATTTTCCGTAATCGTCGCGGCGGCTATCTCAGCTTTGACCATATGGATCTGGAGAAGGGTGTCGTGCAAACCCATCCCGACGGTTTCGGCTTTTTAACGCCGGAATCCGGTGGCAAGGATATATTTCTGCCTGAACGTCAGATGCGAAAACTGATGAATGGCGACAAGGCGGCGGTGAAGATTGCCAGCTACGATAAACGTCGAGAGCGATCCGAAGGCGCGCTGATATCGGTGCTGGAGCGCGCTCATCAGTCGGTAATCGGCCGTTATTATAGTGAAAGTGGTATCGAATTCCTGATTCCCGACGATAAGCGCCTGACTCAGGATATCCTCATCAATCGTGATGTCGGACATTCTGCTAAACCGGGCGATATCGTTATGGTCAGAATCACCGATTACCCGACCCAGCACAATCAGGCCATCGGTATCGTCGAGACGGTACTCGGACAGGACAATGCGCCGGGTATGGAAGTGACGATTGCGCTGAATAAATACGCCATTCCCCATAGCTGGAATGATGCTGTTCAAAATGAAATAAAAGCCTTTAGCGGCGAAGTGGCACAGAAGGATAAGGAGAATCGACTCGATTTGCGTGATAAACCGTTTGTCACTATCGATGGCGCCGACGCCCGTGATTTTGACGATGCGGTTTATTGCGAGACGATGGATGACGGTTTCCGGCTTTATGTCGCCATTGCCGACGTCGCCCATTATGTTGAAACCGGTTCGGCACTGGATGTCGAGGCGGTTAATCGCGGTACCTCGGTGTACTTCCCCGGCGAAGTGATACCCATGTTGCCCGAGGTATTGTCTAACGGTCTTTGTTCACTAAACCCCAGGGTAGATCGGCTTTGTCTGGTTTGTTGTATGGAGATAAGTCAGCAGGGTGCGATAAAGAGTTATAAATTTTCAAATGCCGTCATCTATTCGCATGCACGATTGATTTATGATGATGTTGCCGCAGCACTATTCGACAATGATGCAAAAGCGTTAAAGGCGATTAAGCCGATCAGGAAAGATCTGGAAACGCTTAAGCAGGTTTATCAGGCGCTGGCGAAAGCACGGAAAAAGCGCCATGCGATAGAATTTGACACGAAAGAAGTCGTCTTTAAATACGACGATCAGCGCAAGATCGATTCCATCGAACCCATTGAGCGTAACCAGGCACACCTGTTGATTGAAGAATGCATGATCGCGGCTAATATTTGCGCGGCGAGGATATTAAAAAAGCAGAAAATTCCAGCGCTTTTTCGAATTCATGAAGGGCCGAATGCGGACAAGCTGCCCAATTTGGTGGAATTCCTCATGAGTTTCGGCATTAAGTTAAAGTCTCTCGAACCAACACCGAGTGATTACGCCGATATCATCGAACAGGCCCGTGGCAGACCTGAATTCGATATGATTCAGACAGTTATCCTGCGCTCTATGCTGCAGGCCAGTTATAGCCCAGACACTAAAGTCGGACATTTTGGCCTGGCACTAAACGACTATGCGCACTTCACCTCGCCGATTAGGCGTTATCCCGACCTGCTGGTGCATCGAGCGATTAAGCACTGGATTAAACAGGGCAGTAATCAAGGCTACGAATACGACCTGGCGCGTATGACGAACCTGGGTGAGAGCTGTTCGCTAAATGAACGTCGTGCTGACGAAGCTACCCGTGACGCGGCCGACTGGCTTAAATGCGAGTTTTTGCAAAAGCACATCGGTAAGCAATATAGTGGTACCGTCAGCGGTGTCACCAGTTTTGGTCTGTTTGTTCAGCTCGATGATTTGCTCATTGATGGTTTGGTCCATATCACTTCGCTTAAACGCGATTATTATCATTTTGACCAGGCGCATCATCGACTGGTGGGCGAACAAACCAGCCGCAGCTATCAACTCGGTGACCGCCTGGTAATCCAGGTAGCGCGGGTTGATATGGAAGAACGCAAAATCGATTTCGATTTAATCTCTTCGGAAAACTCAAAGGACGATAAAGGCTCGACCAGGTCGAAATCTAAAAAGAAATTGCTCGACAGGAAGAAGCGGGTAAAACCATCTGACAGGCAAAGCAGCAAAAAGAAGGCTGCCAGGAAG
This sequence comes from Gammaproteobacteria bacterium, assembly GCA_029882955.1. Lineage (GTDB taxonomy): Bacteria > Pseudomonadota > Gammaproteobacteria. The sequence continues at coordinate 2,512 of JAOUJX010000265.1, read as the reverse complement.
GTACGGAAGAAAAAGGCACAATGAGCGAGTCTTATGTCTATGGCATCCATGCTGTCGAAAAATTTATCCGGCAGTCATCGGCTCAGTCTATCGAGTTGCTGGCAACCGAAGGGCGTAACCCGAGATTATTGTCAGTCATAGGGCAGACGCGCAAGGCTAAAATACCGGTTCGGTTTGTCGGGCGCGACGAATTGAGCAAGCTTGCCGGCAGCGACAAACACCAGGGCTGTGTGCTGCATATCAGGATTGTCGCCGGCCAACAGAAGAGCCTCGAACAGTGCCTGGCGGAACTCAGTCAGGACTCCCTGTTTCTGGTGCTCGACGGCGTGCAGGACCCCCATAATCTCGGCGCCTGTTTACGCAGTGCCGATGCCACCGGTGTTGACGCCGTCATCATCCCGAAGGATCGCTCAGCCAGCCTGAATGCCACGGTTCGAAAAGTAGCAGCCGGCGGTGCGGAATCGGTGGCACTGATCGAGGTTACCAACCTGGCTCGTGGCTTAAAAATGTTGAAAGAAGCGGGTGTCTGGATTTATGGTACCAGCGGCGAGGCTGAGTCCAGTCTTTACGATTATGATTATAAAGGTCCTACAGCGTTGGTCATGGGATCCGAAGGGGAGGGGCTTCGTCGTCTCACCGCAGAGGCCTGCGACCATTTGATTAAACTGCCAATGAAAGGCGTTGTTGAAAGCCTCAATGTATCGGTGGCTACCGGCGTTTGTCTGTATGAGGTTTTGCGTTCAAGAATGGCTTGCAGACAGCCCTAGCCTCCGGTAGAATCCGCGCTCGGTTAACTTCTCGCTCTACTGCGAATTCGCGCAGGGGGCTTAATCCATGAGGATGTTATGAGACATTACGAAATCGTGTTTCTGGTCCACCCTGACCAGAGTGAACAAGTGCCCGCTATGGTGGAGCGCTATCGCAATATGATTACCGGTTCCGGTGGCGCAGTACACCGTGAAGAGGACTGGGGTCGCCGTCAGTTAGAATTCCCGATCAAGAAAATTCATAAGGCACATTACGTGCTGATGAATATCGAATGTGGTCAGGAAGCGCTCGACGAACTGGAAAGTGCTTTCCGTTTCAACGATGCCGTGCTTCGTCACCTGACATTGGTCTGTAAGCAGGCTATGACAGAAAAATCGCCCATGTTGCTCGAAGTTGAGCGCGAAGAATCTGCTAAAACGTCGGATCGTAAACCAGCCCCGAAAGCTGACGAAGACACCGATGTCGATCCAGAGTTGGAAGCTATCGCTGAAACCGAAGTCGAAGCTACTGAAGAAACCACTGCAGCAGGGAGTGAATAATTATGTCACGTTATTTTCGTCGTAAGCGTTTTTGTAAATTTACTGCCGAAGGCATCGATGAGATCGATTACAAAGATCTCGAAACTCTGAAAGAATACATTACTGAGACCGGCAAGATCGTCCCTAGTCGTGTCACCGGTACCAAGGCGAAATACCAGCGCCAGCTGGCAACTGCGATCAAGCGTGCGCGCTTTCTGTCGTTATTGCCTTATACCGATCAGCACAAGTTACGTTAAGCAGCGAGAGGTGTCACAGTGCTGGCACTTGCAAGATATACGCTTAAAGGGCCATATCAAGCATCGGCAGTAGTTGGAATACTGGCGATAGTAGCAGTATTTTTCCCGTTATTTTCAGGAAGCCCGCTGCTCGGTGCTATGGTCGGAATGCTGCTGACCTATCTGTCGGCATCGCTGGTCGGACTGATAATACTGACCCAGGGTATTCAGTCGGGAATCAAGGCGATTATCGTCGCGGTTCTAGGTATTACCCTGGTAACCACTGTTGTCCTGGAGGCGCCCGGACTCGGCATATCGATTGCTCTGGCACAATGGTTGCCGATCATCGTACTGGCGCAAACCTTTAGAGCAACCAGTTCTATCGCGTTAACCCTGGTGGCCGGAGTGGCTTTAGGTTTCGTGGCAGTCGTCGCTCAGTATGCTTTTTTACCCGAGTTGGAGAAAGACTGGGTAGAAATCATTATGCAGTCGGTGGCTCAGCTGCCACAGCAGCAGGAATACGATATAGCAGCACTGACCGAGAATGTTCGGCTGATGGTGCACTGGTTAATTCTGGCGCTGGGGGCATCGATGTATTTGCTTTATGCTTCTATCGTGCTGGTCGCGCGGTGGTTGCAGGCTCGAGTGGCAAGCTCAGATGGTTACCGACGGGAATTTTTGACACTGTCATTTGGAAAACCCGCCAGTATCGTAGCAATGCTATTGGTCGCACTGAGTTCCTGGCTGGATTACGACTTATTGACCAGTCTGGCCATACTGATATTGGCTGCTTTTTTGTTCCAGGGCATCGCTGTTGTCCATGCGAAGATAGCCGGTAGCAAAATTCGACCGATGTTAACCGGGTTGTTTTATGCGTTATTGCTGATTTTCCCGCAGATTATGGCAGTGACTGTATTGGCCGGAGTCATCGACAACTGGTTGATTTTCCGTAAAAACGGAAATATTGAAAATTCGCCGGACTGATTTAGT
>JAOUJX010000596.1 GCA_029882955.1 Gammaproteobacteria bacterium | reverse complement strand
GACCGTATTCACTCCCTGATTGCCGAAGGGGGTGATAACAAGATCGCGCAGGCGATAAAAATGGCCGCTGCTTATCAACTGGTGACACCAGTGAGCGGCGCGGTGGTGCTCGAAACCCAGCAGCAATACGATGAAAATGGTTTGCAACCGGTGCCAGAAGGGACCGTGCCAACCATCCCCGAGCCCGAAACCTGGTTGTTGATCATCGCTACGCTAACGTTGCTAAGCTGGGTTGTTTATCGGCGCAGAAAGCAGGGTGCCGACGAAGGCTTGCTGGCATGACATCAATGCTTGTTCGAAATAAAAGCGAGTTGGTGATTATCGGCAGTTTGTTATCGTTTTGGCCCGTGATCAACTGGTACTGGATAAGGATGCTGGACAGTTCCGATGATAACTTTGGTTTGCTGGCACTGGTCACGGCGCTGGGGCTGGTATTCCTGCGTCGAGGTGAATCTCGATCGCAGGTATTACCGGTGATGACGATAACACTGCTCATGCTGGTCTATCTCATTAGTCTGTTTCTGCTGCCACCGATACTGCGCGCCGCGATAGCGATGACTCTGATCGCCGTGTTGTTGTCACATATTTATATGGGGCGGCGAATGCAGCCCGGCTTATGGGGCTTGCTGATCCTGTCGTTGCCGGTGATGGCCTCGGTGCAGTTCTATCTGGGTTATCCGTTGCGCTGGATTGTCGGTTTTGTCGCAGAAAAATTATTGCAGTTAAACGGGTTGGCTGTGAGCCATAGTGGCACCGTATTGAACTGGTCGGGCGGCACGGTCTCAATCGATGCGCCCTGTAGCGGTGTTAAAATGCTGTGGTTTGGCTTTTATCTGTGCTTTACCCTGGCCTGCCTTTATCGCCTGAGTCCTGTTCGACTGGTAGCTCTAGGAACTATAACTTCGGTGGTTATTGTTGCTGCTAATAGCTTGCGTGCTACTGCGTTGTTTTATACCGAGTCCGGTCTGATCGCCATGCCCGGCTGGGCGCATAATGGTATTGGAATTGTCATGTTTATCGCCGCTGCAATACTGGTTGTGTATTCAGCTAACAGGCTAAATCCGAGGGTAGTCTCATGCGACGTTTAATGCCTTTTTGTGTGCTGTGTCTGGTTGCCGGTCTGGCACCGTTGGTTACCGAAAAATTAAATTTCGTACAGCAGGTGCAGGCTTTTCCCGGGTGGCCGAGTAACTTTGATGGTAAAACGCTCAGACAACTGCCGCTCACCGATCGGGAAAATCTTTTCCTGCAATATTTTCCCGGCAGCATCGGACGCTTCACAGATGGTCGCCGCGAATATATTTTTCGATGGCTCACCAGTGCAACGCGTAAGTTCCATCCGGCCAGCGATTGCTTTCGTGGAATCGGTTATCAGATCGAGCCACTGTCGAATGAAACCTTGAGGGATAATAGTCAATGGAATGTTTTTCGAGCTGGCAAAGGTAGTGAGTTATTACGTGTTTACGAAAGAATTTACGACCGGCAGGGTAATAGCTGGACCGATGCTTCATCCTG
>JAOUJX010000595.1 GCA_029882955.1 Gammaproteobacteria bacterium | reverse complement strand
ACCAGCTCATGAGTGGACGTTTATCTCCTTCCGCCCCCCTGCCTGCCCTGGAAACTCCACCGAACGAGTCGCTAAAACTAGTTGTACCCCAGTCAGGGGTTCTTGATGGGCTGGATGAAGAAGTACAAAAAGCTTTCAATCAGTCGCTCGATGCCTTACGCGCCAGCGGAGCGAGAGTTATTGAGACTGATATGTCATCCATCGACGACTGCATCGACATGTTCGCCAAACGCCCGGTCGTGATCCACGAGGCCTACCATCACCATCGACAGATGCTTGAACAATACGGGGACCTGTACGACCCCTTCGTCCAGCAACGTATACTCACCGGCGCCGATATCAGTGATCAGGAACAATTAACCAGATACCAGGAAAAAGCCCGAATTATTGAGCTGTTTAACCAGCAATTCCGCGCCACAGGCTGTGACGCCTTGCTCTACCCGACGGTCTCCTGCATTCCACCCGCTATTGCTGAAACCGGTGATTTTGACAACGCCTGCGCAGTCAACCTTCGTTGTCTACGTAATACAGCCACTGCGAATTATTTCGACGGCTGCTCGATTAGCCTGCCCTGCCATAAAAAAGCAACGGCACCGGTGGGATTAATGTTATCGGCTATGAATGGCGACGACGACAGTTTATACCGCATCTCGGCCGCAGTAGAAAGCGTGATCAAACAGATCCGCTGAAACAGATGTAATGGCACAAAACCGCGCCGTAGATGACGATTTTCACCGCCAAGACTGAAGCCTGATGAATACCAGGCAAGGGGGAAAGAACCTCCCCGTGAAGAAACCGATTACTAAATTCGAAATCGGTTAGACGATAAAGTAAAAAGGCCTGCAACTAATGTTGAAGGCCTTCCCACAATAAATCGCTTACAGCGCTACGATATTCTCTGCCTGAGGGCCTTTTTGGCCGTCAGTGATAGTGAATTCGACTTTTTGACCTTCGGCCAGCGTTTTGAAGCCTGAACCAGAAATGGCGCTGAAATGAGCGAAGACGTCAGGACCTGACTCTTGCTCGATAAAACCAAAACCTTTTGATTCGTTGAACCATTTTACGGTTCCGGTGACTGTGTTAGACATGATGTTGTATCCAAAAAAATAAAAAATTAAAGCCGCCCTTAGGAGACCCTTTGACTGACAGTGCGGTTATTACTTAAAAACGACATACGAGGTGATATGATGAACTTCGAAGTGAGGAAAATAAATATTAAGACTTACTATCAAGTCGAAGCGGAGTATAACCCCATTTGAAACACTGTCAACTGAAATATCAAGAAAAAATAATTAAAATTCAGCGGCTTAGTTGCTGAACCCAGCCGATTTATGACCTCATTTTTCAAACTCAGCCACACCAAACACCTGTAGGGCAAACCCTGTTCACCAGCCCCCCGCATCAGGCTATGAACCGCCCTTTCTAGTGATCGCAATACCGGTTAGAATAAATCCCAGGGCCAGCATAGTTTGCAAATTGATCGCATCGAAAAAAAACAGACCGCTCCAGATGACACCAA
>JAOUJX010000264.1 GCA_029882955.1 Gammaproteobacteria bacterium | reverse complement strand
TTTGGCCGCTACTGAGTTCAGTCAATATAGTTTGATAGCAACTATCCTGGGCTTTCAGGAAGCGTTCTAAATCGAATGTCATTGGCTGAATCCAAATTTGCGAGATCTAAATTTAACACCAGCGAACTATATTGAAAATTTAATTTCGGGAAATAGGATGCGATAAATCTATACTTACGCTCTCCATGCGGAGTTTTAATATTGTTATTACGGTGATCTCGATGTCACGGGCTGGATGGAATGGTTCTAGAAGCGTTTAGATCGAGTAATCCGCTGATGCATTATTGATCAATATGTAATCGGCTCGTATAGAATGGGTCGGAATATGTAGCAATTACTTATTTGTCTGGAACAGGAGGTTCTTTGAAGCAATATACACGCACCCACTGGAAAACATTGGCTGTTGTTCTGATAGGGGTTGGACTAGGGAACCTCTGATTAAAACGTCATTGCGAGGAGTGTTAGCGACGTGGCAATCTCTAACATAATGATATTAATCAAAAAGATTGCCACGCTGCGCTCGCAATGACAGAAATTTACCGATTAATTAGAGTTGGACTAGTTATGTCAATGGTGATGTTTCAAGAGATCTTTCGAGAACTGCTAAGTGGTTTGATAGCGGTTTCGTTTCTCTGGATATTCCTGAAAGCCTGGAGAGGATTTTTCCATTATTTCTTTCCAGGTCCCGAGGATATTGATTAGGACAGGCAAGTTTTTACTGAAGCGTACAGACATTGAGACTGGAAACGATATCGTCAAATGAAGACGGTTGGTTGTTTGCCCGCTTAAACGAATAGAATTTAAATAGCGGTGTTTAAAGAGTATAGTTAGAGGTGTAGTACAGGTTCCAGTATCGGACTGGCATGTATTCGAGGTTTACGTTATTGGAATATTTTTCTTGAATGTGAAAAGGAGATTGACAGATATGCTAAATATTCGTTTAACAAATTGTTTGCCAGGTGTTGTTGCAGCTGGAATTGTTGCTTTTTCGGTGGCTCTTCCGGTCCAGGCCGAAGAGGATTCTGCAATCGCTCGGGGAGGCCAGTTGTATGACAAATGGTTCGCGGTTATCGGTGCTGACAAGCCCAAGGATACGCACAAGTCCTGGCCGTCATCCAACACCAAGAAGAAAGGTAACGCGACCTGGCGATGCAAATCCTGCCATGGCTGGGATTTACGAGGTAAGGACGGCGCCTACGCCAGTGGCTCCTACAAAACCGGAATTCGTGGATTGAGAGAGTTTGACGGCGGTAATCCGGCGGATATTGCCAGGGCTGTGAAGGATAGTACTCACGGTCTGGGAATGATCCCCGATGCGGATATCGCTGATCTGGCCTTGTTCGTGACTAAAGGGCAGGTCGATATGACGAAGTACATCAATCCCGACAAGTCCGTCAATGGTGACGCCGCCAGGGGTGAGGCATATTACAATACGCTGTGCGCGGGTTGTCACGGTAGTAAGGGTGAAAAACCCAAGGATATGGAAGGCGCGCTAGGAAAAATCGTATCCGGTAATCCGTGGGAAGGTTTGCATAAGATTCTCAATGGTCAGCCTGACGAAGCCATGCCCGCATTGCGTGCGTTGCCGCTACAGGTTGCAATAGATACGCTGGCTTACACGGCGACACTGCCGAAGAAAAAGTAACAGATGACTAGTAGCAGGTGCCGACCCTTATGGGTCGGCATCACATTAGGCGTATTTAGAGGAGCGTGTTGAATGTTGAGCTGGCTGGCTGCCCGGCGAGCCTGGATCGGTATTTTTATATTCGGCGGTTTTGCAGGGATTATCTTCTGGGGTGGCTTCAACACTGCTATGGAGTACTCCAATACGCTGGAATTCTGTATCTCCTGCCACGAGATGCGCGATACGGTTTACGTCGAATACCAGCAGTCTGTTCATTACAAAAATCCTTCAGGTGTACGTGCTATCTGTTCCGATTGCCATGTGCCCAGGGACTGGACCGCAAAACTGGTTCGTAAAATCAGGGCAACCAATGAGCTGTATCACAAGTTGATTGGGACTATCGATACCAAAGAAAAATTTGAAGAACACCGCCTGGAGATGGCCGAACGTGTCTGGGCAGAAATGACTGCGAACGACTCTCGTGAATGCCGAAACTGTCACGACTATGCTCACATGGATTTCGAGAACCAGGGCAATCGGGCCAGGGAAAAAATGGAAAAAGCCATGGATGAAGGTGAGACCTGTATCGAGTGCCACAAGGGAATAGCCCACAAAAATCCCGAAGACGACGATGATGATTAGCCTTTCCTTAATGCGTCGGATTGGAATCGAACGAGGTGCCTAAAATTCCTGGAAATGTTGAGAATTGATTAAATATTTAAAAAGTAGCTACCGGAAAGGCTATTTTTGAGGGTCTTAAGATGGCAACACATGCTCGAGGTTCAGTATCTCAGTGGGATAAAGATCGATTGGCAGTTGTAACGATTGTATTGACCCTGTTTATCAGCTTAAACATGAGTTGCGCAGTCGTTTTAGCTGACGACATCTATTCCATCGCCCGAGGCGGACGGTTATTTGATAACTGGATTTTAGAGAACAAGGATCGTCCACCGACAGAAAATCATCCGCAATATCAAATCGACCGGCCATCGATGCATAGTAACGAGAGCAGCTGGCGTTGCGTCTCCTGTCACGGTTGGAAACACGAGGGCCGCATAGAACAGGGAACCGGCGTTCTGAAAAAGGCCAAAGGTTCTGACCCCGGCATGCTTGCTTCTATTCTGCGAGATGGAAACCATCAATATGGTCTTATGCTGTCAGAGAACGATTTCTCCGATCTGGCAGCTTATATCCAGGCGGATATAATCCCTTCCATCGATCCTGGAGCAGGCATCATCGTCGGTGACCCCGAGCAAGAAGTAAAACTTTACGCAACCATTTGCGCCAATTGTCACGGAGATAATGGTCTCAAACTTAACAACATGCTGCCTCTGGGCACTTTTGCGCGACGTCACCCCGAAGAAACCATGCATAAAATTTTCAACGGACATCCAGGGGAGAGGATGCCGCCGTTTCGTTTTCTAGAAGCCAGCCGTCTTGCCGATTTATTTGCCTATATACAAACCTTGCCGGATAAAAATCTATTAGCCTCGATTGCCAGGGGTGGTCGCCTTTACGACCACTGGCAAAAAGAAACGGGCGCTCAACCACCGACATCGCGTCATCCGGCTTACCCCAGGCAAGCCCCCGGGGCAACCAAACCGCTAACCAACTGGCGTTGTAAAGAATGCCATGGCTGGGATTACAAGGGGCTTGACGGAGCCTATGGAAGAGGTAGCCACCGCACTGACATAAAAGGTATCCGTGCCCTGGCAGGTAGTGAGCCGCAGGAAGTCATGGCGCTGCTTATGGATAGAAACCATCGTTATCACGGCTCGCGCTGGTTTCAGGCGCCTCTCGATTTGCAGGATTTGATAGATTTGGCGAATTTTGTTTCTTACGGTCAGATCGATATGGACGAATATATTGTTCCGATTAGCGGTATTGCCAAAGGAAACCCGGAGCAGGGAAAAGATGATTTCAATGCCCTTTGCGCAACCTGCCACGGCAAGAACGGAAAAGATTTAGCTACCGGGAGAGACATCGGTGACGTGGCCAGGAAGAACCCGTGGGAAGCCCTCCACAAAATCCGCAATGGTCACCCCGATGAGGCAATGCCAGCGCTGCATGCTCTGGATATGACCTTTCTTGTCGATATTCTGGCTCATGCACAAACGCTACCTTAGTCGGTAAAAGCGAATAATAGGTGTTATTTACATTTAAAATTGATTCACCGGTTGCGCTTAATATTGACCCGCATCGGTATAAGTAGATGGCTGATTTTAAATCAATTTTTCTGATTAATCTGGGTCAACAAATAAATGCAAAGAATCGCTAGAATGGGTTAAATGAACACGTAAATATCCAGATTTGGTGTCTTTTCTGGCGATGATATCGAATTTGATTATTCCCCCGATTCAGAAGATATTAGGGGATATGTAGGTTAGGTGTTGATTTGTGTTAAATATTGACCAAATTCCGGCATTTATTTGCATTCAATATTGACCCACTATACCGAGAGACCTTGTAATTCATACAAGCACTTGTGTAGATATTAACGGGTCAACTATCGATGCAAATCTTGGGTATAATTTGAGGGCAAATCAGCAGCTATCCTATAAATGTCGAAATTGACTTGGATATCTCAGGTGTTCGTAGATACCCATAAGATTTATGGTGATTGCGATTTTCGAGTTCAGAGAGATAGTCATTTATCACTATATCGTCTATGACCTGTACTTCGTTATCGTTTGGGCCATAGTCGTCGGATAAACATGTATCGAGTGCCACTGGATCCAATGGGTCTGAATAGTTTACCCACGACTTCGTTATCACTGTAGGAGTTCTCACCTCTTGTGCCATTGCAAAACCCATGGACTCACGGTCCCTGACTATCTGATTTTTAACGTGAGGCAGTCCTAGTGGCGAACCAATTGTAATAAAATGATCAACTTTAGTTCCTGGCGAATTTCTCCCCAGGTTTCTTAGTACATCGTACGCGATAATCGATCCCATGGAATGTGCTATTAGCATTATTTGATCATTTTGATGCTCTAGAAGGACGTTAGTTAACTCGGCGCGAAAAACATCTTTTGCGCTTTGCTTTTGTCCTTCTTGGGTAATCACATTTTTCCCTTGATAATAAAAATCGAGATCCTTTAATTTGGCTTTAAGCACAGCGTTAGCCAGGCCATCAAAATCGAAAGATCGCTTGGCCCAATCCATTCCACTTCCTAATATATTGCCTGTAAATGCACGAAATTTATCTTTCCAGTCATCATCATGTACCTCAAGAGCATTTGGTTTAGCCTTGATATATGGCTCATTATTGTAATAGGAGTCGAATTCATACCCTTTCTCTCTGTGGAGCTGATACTTGTATAGGTAATTTGCCCAATAAACTAGCTTAAAATTTATGCCTTCGCTTTTGGCACCGATGTTATCGAGTCCTTCGGCGATCGATTTGTACCAATATTCTTCTAGCTCTTCCTTGGGCGGCTTATTTGCTAGCCCATGAATTCCAATAATAATTTGTCCCATCGTTTTCTCCTCCTCTGAAGACTAGTGATTAGTCGTTTAAACGCTATAAGATCCAGCCTAAGGATCGATAGAAGCGTTTCCTTCTCTGAGTCATAGGATCTATAACTACCACATCATTAATGCGCCTTGTCCTTTTTGCTTAGAATAATACAACCGTATACGCAATATATAACCGCGCCCTCTCATCAAACGAGCAGTGATTTTTGCATTAAGCGAAGTACCGCTATCGTCATCACCGTCGTAATAAACATTTTCACCGTTAATCTCCTCGAACAGGACCATGACAGTATCCATTTCCCCAAAAGTTTCGATGGTATATTCGCGGCTGTATTTTGGTTTTATTTCAAAATCTATTTGTTCGCCTGCGCCGATACGAATTCGGTGAGACTCCCATGGTCTTAGTTCTGGTAGATTCTTGTCCAACCCGGGATAAAAATGTAATGCCTCGACAATATCCTCAGGTGAAAGTCCAGATTCTGGTATGAGTGGACTATCACGATATTCTTCAGGCTTAACGATCAGTCCCTTAGGGAATTGATAGTGCATGATGGAGTTTTTATCCCAACCTGACCCATCCGTTTCATTAGCATTCAACTTGCGCAAAATGTTGTAACGTATTTGTTCCTCAGGCCAATAATTTGGATGGCCGGAAAAATAACCAATGACTGCCGGTTCATCCCATTGAATTCCAGAATTCGGGTTTTGGTGCTCATGCGAAAATCCTATGGCATGACCTATTTCATGTAGGGCGGTGTCATAACCATAATCCGTGGTTAAATCCCATCCGAAATTCATGGTTCGTTCATCAGGGTCGGTTGCATAATCGATGTTATCCCGTCCAACATAGGACCAGGATCCGTCACTTTGATTAAAGCCGATTCGAATTTCAGCATCTTGTGGATCAGATACCTCAGAAAACTCTATGCCAATTCCCAGTTAACTGGGAATTGG
>JAOUJX010000263.1 GCA_029882955.1 Gammaproteobacteria bacterium | reverse complement strand
CGGTGTAAGGATTAACCTGCGAGCCTTTTACTTTTTTGATTAAATTGTTTTCCACTTCGACTGACAGTGAACAGGTGTCAGGACAGTCGAGCGGACAGACAGATGGTTTGACTTCGGTTAAATTCATATTATTAAATCCTCGTACGATGCGGTGTTAGAACTCGATTATCCAACTGTCGCTTTCATAAAATTACGATATATTTTCTCTGAGCATTCGAGAAAACTCTGCATATTTTCATCCGCCCCGGCTTTCATCGTTGTTAATCCGTTGTGGCCTAATGTCGATATCAGGGCATCACGATAAGCGGGTACAACACCCCAGTTATCGACTGTGTCTTCCTCGACTTCGACGTGGTATTGCATCGACCAGGCGTTGTCGCCAACGCGCATCGCCTGGATTCTGCAATCGTCAGAGCTGGCTAAAATAATCGTATTTTCGGGTGCCTGGGCCACGCACACCGAATGCCATTGCAGACATTTTTGATTAACGGGTAAGCCTTCAAATAAAACATCGGTCTGACCGGCTTCGGTTAGATCCACATTAAGAATACCAATCTCGGGTGGACGTTGTGGGCCACAGGTGCCACCCAGGGCATCGGCCAGTAGTTGATGACCGAGGCACAGCCCCAGATAAGGCTTCTTCAGTTCGTTTACCCAACGGCGTATGGCGGCCTTTTCTGGAATCAGCCAGGGGTGCTCCTCGACATCCCAGACATCCATCGGGCCACCCATAACCCAGAGCGCATCGTAGTTATCCAGGTCTGGAATAGCGTCACCGGTATCGAGTTCGATGGCGTCCCATTCGACATTATCGGCTTCGAGAAATCGACGCAGCGAACCGGGATGTTCGCAGTCAAGATGTTGAAATACTAATAAGCGCATGTCATTTCCGTCACTGACTAACCATTCATGAAATCGTCCAGGGATTTCCTTTGCATCCCCTGTTCATCATAATTACTAATATCCAGCCATTGTTCAAATGCCTTTTTAATACGTGGCCAGTCCTCATCAATAATCGCATACCAGGCTGTATCGCGGTTTCTATTTTTATACATCGTCGCCTGCCGAAAAATGCCCTCATAGCTAAACCCTAGTCTTTTTGCCGCCTTACAGGATGGCGCATTTAACGCATCGCATTTCCATTCGTAACGACGATAGCCCAGCTCGTCGAATACACGCTTCATCATCAGGAACATTGCTTCGGTAGCCAGCGTGGTTCTTTGTAGCAAAGGTGAGAAATGGATATGACCAACTTCGATAACACCGACTTCTGGCGTTATGCGTAAATAACTGGCCATGCCAACTACCCTTCCAGCACTCAAATCGATAATGCTGTGAAACAGAGGGTCATCTCCCTGACAGGCCGATCTTGCCCAGCTATCAAAAGACTTAAAATCATTAAACGGTCCGTACGGTAAATAAGTCCAGTTGGCATGGCTACTGTCCCCGGCAAAAGCCTGGTATAAATCCTGATTGTGTGTGTCTGGATCGTATGGCTCGAGCCGACAACCTGAACCCTCGGTGTTGCTACGCGGTGGCCAGGGACAGGCCTGCCAGTTCTTTACTGCAAAGCCAACCGGCTGGCCTAACTCATTGGTTTCATTTTCCATTGATTAAAAGTTCTTAAGTTAATTGATATGATTTGCATCCTAGCAAGGTTTTGGTTAGTTTAAAAAGTCCAATAATATACATTTTAAGCAGTCCAATTATGATTGACTTGTCATCCCTTGTTTATGAATTAGATAGGCAATCAACAAGCCCTTTGTTTGTCCAGCTAAGCAATGCGATTAGACACCGAATCGTATCCGGTGAAATTATGCCACGGCTACGCCTGCCGCCTTCCAGAAGCCTCGCCACCGATCTCGACCTATCGCGAAGTACTATTACCAATGCTTACGAGCAATTAGTCGCCGAGGGGTACATCGAAGGCCGCCGAGGCTCCGGGTTCTATTCCTGCCCCATCGGTGAGATTGAATTTAATCCTGAACCCGAAGGCAGCCATGATCCTCAGCTATCCGGACCACCAGCCGAGTCTCGCAAACGCTTACACCCCGGTTCGCCTGATATGCGACTCTTTCCTTATCGGCAATGGGCACAGTGTGTCAGTCGGGTTGCGCGCCTGGCACCCAAAGCATTGATATCGACTGATGACTCCTTTGGTAACATTCAACTACGGCAGTCTATTGCTCGATATTTAAAGGACTGGAGAGGCCTGGAAGCCAGTGCGGAACAAATCCTGATTACCGCAGGGTCTATTGATGCCCTCGAAATATGTGTCCGAACCCTGGCTGATAGTGGTGATTACGTCGGTCTCGAAAACCCGGGTTACCAGCCATTACGCAATATTGTACTCAACCTCGGGCTTAGACCATTCTGGCTTGCGGCCGGAGAGCACGGCCCCGAGGTGCCTCAAATTAAGCTGGCAGAAGCGGTGCCTAAATTGACAATTTTGACGCCTTCGCACCAGTTCCCGCTCGGCGGCGCGATGTCACCTTTAAAGCGCCGGGAGTTTTTGCAATGGGCAGAGCAAACCGATAGCTGGATTATTGAAGACGATTACGATAGCGAATTTCGCTATGCAGGCAGTCCGATACAGGCTCTCGCCGGTTTCGACACCACTGATCGAACCATATACGTCGGCACATTTTCAAAGATATTTTCTGAAGGCCTAAGGCTGGGCTTTCTGGTAGCACCAGTGTCTTTACTCACCGAGTTTTCTAATACTCTGTCACGATTCGGTGTTAAAGCGGCGAGCGCATCGCAGGCAGCTTTATCGTCGTTCCTCGATAGTGGTGAGTTTTACCGTCACCTGCGCCGTTGTCGAAGAATTTACGCCGAAAGACGTAAATTTCTAATCTCTCTGTTGCAGCAAAGGCTCGACGATGTTATTTCATTTGAGGATCACGCAGCCGGTATGCAACTTCTCGCACGACTGCCGCCGGGCTACGATGACCAGATAATCGTCAAGGCGGCTAGTAAACAAGGCGTCTTTGTTTCAGCGCTTTCATCTCATTATTCAAAGGGCGATAAACAGCATGGATTACTGCTCGGCTTTTGCGGATTTACCGAAGAAGAAATAGAGTCGAATATTTCGGTCATAGAGAGGATAATCCGCGAGCTTTAGCAATCCTTCAATTAACTGGAAGCCCTATTGGAAACCAATAATATTAAAGCCGCGCTGCTCGTCGTCATCGCGATGACGATGATTACCACCAACGACGCCATCATTAAGCACTTAACTCAGGTCTTTGAGATCGGGCAGATTATGTTTTTGCGTGGCTTGCTGGTTTGTATTTTCTTTGTAGTAATCATGCGCGTGAAAAAACAGCCGGTGATCGTCAAAGCTGCTTTCCATCGCTGGAATTTTATCCGTGCCCTGCTCGAACTCGGCGCTACCTTCGCTTTCCTTACCGGACTGTCGATGCTGCCGCTCGCCACAGCTTCGACCCTGGGTTTTTCCTCGCCCATTTTTCTCGCCATCCTGGCGGCTATGTTGCTGGGTGAAAAAGTCAGTCTCGGTCTATGGGCGATTATTTTGGCTGGATTTACTGGTGTATTAATCATTTCCAACCCATTTGCCGAGTCTGCAAACTGGGCCGTGATATTTCCGATTGCCTGCGCGGTACTGGTCGCCTTACGCGATATTGCAATACGCTATGTACCTAATAATATCCCATCGCTCCATGTTGCCTTCACCAATGCCTGGGTGGTGATGCTGGGTGGCGGTCTGATGGCTATATTTCAGGGCTGGAATCATGCCGAGTTGAGCTGGTATCTCTGGTTTTTCGCTTTGTCATTCGCGATTTTCTGCGGCTACTTTTTCTATATCGAAGGCACTCGTCTGGGTAATCTGTCATTCGTCGGTCCATTTAAATACGTTAGCGTACTGCTCGCCATTCTCTACGGTTACATTCTTTGGGGCGAAACACCTACCCTGTCGATGATTTTTGGTGCCGCTATTATTATCTTTTCAGGGATATTATTGCTCGCGGGTGAGAAGCGTAAAGCGACGAGAGCTGAGCGGGCGGCGCCGGGGATAGAGTAATTTGACGGGATGCGTTTAAGCCAATATTGAAGCTTTAAGAATTATTAGATTCCTTACTGGAGCCCAGTAACTCGACAAAGGGGCGCGGCTTCTCAACGCCATAACCCTGTACGTAATTAACTCCGATTTCGCCCAGCTTTTCTATGATTTGGTCGTTTTCTACAAACTCGGCTATCGTCTTCATCCCCATTACCTGCCCAATATCATTAATCGATTTGACCATCGCATGATCTATCGGGTTTTCCACCATATCCTTTACGAACATGCCATCGATTTTTAAGTAATCGACCGGTAATTGCTTCAAATAGCCAAATGAGGATAAGCCACTACCAAAGTCGTCCAGCGCAAAATAACACCCGATTTTCTTCAGAGTTTTAATAAATGTAACCGCAGCGCTCAAATTCGATATCGCCGCTGTTTCTGTCACCTCGAAACAAATTTTACCCGGGTCTATCCCGGCAGCTTTAATTTGGGAATATACCGCCTCCAGAAACTCTTCGCTGCTCATTGACGGGCCGGAAAGGTTAATAGTAATAAAATGAACCCGTTGCAGAAATTCAGGGTTATCTGCTAATAATTTCAGGGCATTCCTGACGACCCAGGCATCAATAAGGCTAATCAAATCATATCGCTCTGCTGCCGGTAAAAAAGCGCTTGGCGGGATAATCTCTCCGCGCTCATTTAACATCCTCAATAACAATTCATAATGTTGATCGGTACCACCTCCCAACGGCATGATTGCCTGGGCGTAGAGACAAAACCGATCTTCTTCCAGGGCTTGATTAATGCCGCTAACCCAATGCATCTGGCCAAGACGGCGTGCCAGTTCGACATCTTCCGGGAAGTAGGTATGAATACGGTTACGGCCTAAATCCTTTGCCATATAACAGGCGGCATCGGCCTGCTTGAGTAGCTCGGTGAGATTTGTTGTCGTTTCGTTAATTTCGACCAGCCCAATGCTCACTCCGATACGAAACGGCTGCCCTTCCCAGGAAAACTGAAATTTCTCTATATTCTGCCGTAAAGCCTCGGCAACCCTTTGTGCCTGTTCCAGTGAACAGTGCTCAATCAAAACCCCGAATTCATCACCACCCAGCCGAGCCAGGGTATCACGGTGTCTAACCACAGTTTGTAAAAGCTGACTCAGACGCCGTAAAAGTTCGTCTCCTGCAACGTGACCGCAGGTATCGTTAACGATCTTGAACTGGTCAATATCCATAAAACACAAAGCATGTTGACTCTTATCTTGCTGGGTAGTTGATAGTAAACGCCCCGCTCTGCGCTCAAATTCACTGCGGTTGATGAGCCTGGTCAAGTCATCATGGCTCGCCTGATACCTGAGCTTTTCTTCACTCCGCTTACGAGCGGTGATATCAGCGAGTACACCGACGAAGTGCCGGCGATCACCGATGTACATTTCGCTAACTCTCAACTCAACTGGAAAAGGTTTGCCATTTTTATGCAGGGCTGTTACTTCGCGTGGACCAATGCCAGAAATTTTTGCTTCGCCAGTGCGCAAGTAATTTTGGAGGTAGACATCGTGCTGGCCGCTATCCGGTTCAGGCATCAGAATACTGACGTTTTCACCGATCACTTCTACCGCCGAATAGCCAAACATTTTCTGGGCTGTAGGATTGAAAGACTCCACAATACCTAGCTCATCAATGGTGACGATTCCATTAGATACGTTATCTACAATTCCCTGAAGGCGGGTGCTTTGTTCCTCTAATGCCGCTTTAGTCTCGATAATTTCGAGTTCGGCCATCTTACTTTGGGTGATATCGCTGCCAGTTCCCCGATATCCCTGGAACTTACCGTCCGAGTCGAACCGGGGGGTACCACTGATACGGACATAACGATAGCTATCACCTGCCTTGAATCTAAATTCAAAATTCCGGAATGGTAGATGGGATTTTAAATCCTCAATATGATGGTTCCATTTTTCTATTTCACTATCAGGCTTATCAATACCAATGTATGGCGTTCGCTGGGTGCCAATCAAGGTTTCCGGTCGGACACCGGTGGCATCGA
>JAOUJX010000262.1 GCA_029882955.1 Gammaproteobacteria bacterium | reverse complement strand
GTTTCTGCGAGCTCTCGCAGTAACATGTCAGAATCTTCCCAGCCAATACAGGCATCTGTAATGCTTTGTCCATAAGTAAGTTCTTTGCCTTCGACATAGTTCTGTCGGCCTTCCGCCAGGTTACTTTCTATCATCACACCAAATATATTACTTTGTCCGGTCTTCATTTGATGCGCTATATCTCGACAGACTTCAATTTGTTTTTTGAATTTTTTCTGGCTATTGGCGTGACTACAATCGATCATAACTTTCGAATTCAATCCACTCGCATCGAGTTTGGTAATAGCCTCGTCGACACTGACACGGTCATAGTTAGGACGACTGCCGCCACGTAGAATAATGTGAGAATAAGGGTTACCCGTGGTGACAAAAATAGCCGAATGTCCCTGTAGGGTCAAAGACATGAAGTTATGTGAATTTTTTGCTGCACCCATTGCATCAATCGCAATTTGAATTTCTCCATTAGTGCCATTCTTAAAACCTACCGGACAGGATAGCCCTGAAGCCAGTTCACGGTGCCCCTGGCTTTCTGTCGTACGAGCCCCTATCGCACCCCAGGAAACGAGGTCAGAAATATACTGCGGGCTGATCAAATCGAGATACTCGTGCCCTGCAGGAATACCCATCTCGGAAAGATTGAGCAATAACTCACGTGCCATGCGCAAGCCCTTGTTGATATGGAAGCTGTTGTCCAGATCCGGGTCATTAATCAAACCTTTCCATCCCACCGTGGTACGTGGCTTTTCAAAATAAACGCGCATGACGATTAATAAATCGTCCTTAAGCTCATCCATTAAAGGCTTTAAGCGATTGGCATATTCCAGAGCCGCTTTGGTATCGTGAATTGAACAGGGGCCAATAATCACCACCAGCCGATCATCCTTGCCATCCAGAACATCATAAATTCCCTGCCGGGTATTTTGTACGACCTCTGCAGCGTAATCAGTGATCGGTAGATCCGACATTAATTTTTCAGGCGCCAGGATTTCTTTGACATCCTTGATACGGAGGTCTTTGGTTTCGAGCGTAGTCATTATTTTAGTTAATCCTGCAGGATATGATCGGTTAAACGGAAAAGGTCGCTATTTTTAATCATCAGGGCGTTAATTTCCAGTGTTAAATCCTGTTAATAATGCCTGAGTCTGGCTAGCCTTTAGTCGAGGTCCATATTGGGTCACAATTTTTGACGATGCCAGTGATGCCAGATCTCCCGCTTCCTGGTAGCTCATACCTTGAGTCAGTCCATACAGGAAAGCACCTGCAAACATGTCTCCAGCGCCCAGTGTATCAATTGCGTTAACTGGGTGCGGTACAATCTCGATGGTTTTTTCACCATCAAATACTAAGGCACCCTGTTTGCCTCGGGTAATAGCAAAAGTTTTAGCGATCTTTTTCAGTGCGTATACGGTTTCATCCAGGTCTTTGGTTTGTGCCAGTTCGAATGCTTCATCCTCGTTGGCGAATAACAGGTCGACACCGTCCCCTATCATTGCCTCAAGGCCTTCGCGAAAATATAGCACCATATTTGGATCAGACAGGGTGAGTGCCGTTTTAACCTTTCTGTCCTCTGCTATACGGCGTACTTTTATCGCCGCCTCACGAGTACAGTCATTAGTCACCAGATAGCCTTCGATATAGGCGTATTGAGAATGTGCAATAGCATCATGGTCGATGTCGCTGTGATCCAGATCAGTGCAGACTCCCAGAAAAGTATTCATAGTCCGATCGGCATCAGGCGTGACGAACACCAGGCATTTACCTGTGACACCAACCGGGGCACTGCTAATATCGATTTTTGAATATACGCCTGACTGTTTCAGGTCATCTGCAAAAAACTGACCGGTAATATCGTTGGCCACCCGACAGTCAAAATGTGTTTTCCCACCCATTTGCGCAATCGCTATAATGGTATTTGCTGCCGATCCTCCACAGGCCATACTTTCATGAGAATCACCTAGATGCCGAATTAAACTATTCTGTTTGGTTTCGTCAATTAGAGTCATCAGGCCTTTCTCAATACTGAGTTCATTCAGCTTTGATTCTTCGGCGTGGTACTCAATATCAACCAGTGCATTACCGATCGCGTAAACGTCATATTTCATCATTAATGGTCACTATATCTAATATAATCAATAAATTAAGAGGCATATTTTACCCTAATTATAGGTAATACTAATAATTATTTGATTCAATACCATAATGGTAATTAAATCACTTAATTTGGCAAAAACCACTTTTCAAAAGCACTTAAAAGGGCTATATATATCCTCTGTATCACGGACATACGGGGTATATTATGACATACAGGATAGAAACCACAGACCCTATCACCGGTAAATCAGTGACACAATTAATGGATATGCCATACGTTGTCGAGGATTCGGAGGATGATAGCCTGATCATTTATTTCGAATCGGAACAAAACCGGGATTTGTATCTGAAAGACCCAACCGAGCACAGACTTGAGCACTACGAGTAAAATAATCTCTAGCAGATATCAATTGACTAAAAGCCGCTGAAAAGCGGCTTTTTTTTAACTGATGATTAGCTCGAAAGCATCAGCTTTATTTAATATTAACCATAGTTAACTGCAATTGAATTTATAAATAAAATTAACTTCCCTTATCTAATCACACTGTTAATATTAGTTCACGAGAGTCATCTCGGACTAGATTTCTAACTGCATTCAACCGGAGGCACCATGTCTTTAAAAGGATCAAAAACTGAACAAAACTTGAAAGATGCATTTGCTGGGGAGTCACAGGCAAACCGTCGTTACCTGTATTTCGCCGCAAAAGCCGACGTCGAAGGCTTTAACGATGTTTCAGCGGTATTCCGCTCGACAGCTGAAGGCGAAACCGGTCACGCTCACGGTCATCTTGAATATCTCGAAGAGGTCGGTGACCCGGCTACTGGTCTACCGATTGGTAGCACAGAAAACAACCTGAAAGCTTCCATCGCGGGCGAAACTCACGAATATACCGATATGTACCCTGGTATGGCTAAATCAGCTCGTGAAGAAGGCTTTGATGAAATCGCGGACTGGTTTGAAACCCTGGCAAAAGCCGAGCGTTCTCACGCCAACCGCTTCCAGAAAGCACTGGACAATCTGGACGCGTAACAGTTCTGTTACATCGCTACAGGGCAGATTTCCGGCCCTGTAGCATTTTTTAAGGTTCACCAACACGAATTACTTCCCATGCCAACAACGCCACGCGAAGGTAGTCTACAAGCCCCGACTCGTCATCCTTTAGGTCAGGACCATCCAGACTTTTATAATGAAGAAAGGGATTTCGATGAGCTCGAGCGTGTTTACGACATCTGTCATGGTTGTCGTCGTTGCGTAAGCCTATGCAATGCTTTTCCCACCTTATTCGACCTGGTAGACGAATCCGATACCATGGAAGTCGATGGTGTGGACAGGCAGGACTACTGGAAAGTTGTCGATCACTGTTATCTCTGTGATCTATGTTATTTAACTAAATGTCCTTATGTTCCACCGCACGAATGGAATGTTGATTTTCCTCATCTAATGCTGAGAGCAAAGGCCCTGGGCTTCAAACAGGGGCGTAGTAAACTACGCGATAAAATCATTTCTTCTACCGATAAACTTGGTAGTTTTGCCAGCATCCCGATCGTGGCCAACGTCGTTAACGCCGTCAATAAAAACGAACATACTCGAGCCTTACTTGAATCCGCGATGGGCATTGATGCCGAGGCCAGATTGCCCGCTTACCATAGTCAAACCCTGAGTAAACGCGTTCGGCAGCATAAGGCAGATGAATCGAAAGCAAGCGCTTGCGATAAGACAAATGGCAAAGTCGCTATTTTTGGCACCTGTTATGGCGAATATAACGAGCCACATCTGGGTGAAGACTTAATCGCGGTTTTTGAACATAACAATATCCCCACCATGGTGATACCCAATACTGTTTGCTGTGGTATGCCGAAGCTCGAACTGGGTGATATCGAGTCGGTACGATTGCTCAAAGAACAAAATATGCCCATCCTGGAAAAACTGGTCGACGATGGCTGGGATATCATATCTCCCGTGCCGTCCTGTACTTTACAATTTAAACAGGAGCTTCCACTCATTTTCCCGGAGGACGAGAGGACTATTAAAGTCCAACAGGCCTTCTTCGACCCATTTGAATACTTGATGCTGCGCCACAAGGCTGGATTATTGAATACTGACTTCAAGCATTCGCAGGGGAAAATCAGTTATCACGTCGCCTGCCACCAACGCGTACAACGCATCGGCATGAAGACACGCGACATTCTGTCTTTAATTCCGAATACAGAAATCGATACTATTGAGCGCTGTTCCGGGCACGACGGCACCTACGCTATCAAACAGGAATACCATCAAACCGCGATGAAAATTGGTAAGCCAGTGGTTAACCGAATCAAAAAATTCGAGCCAGACGCTTACACCAGTGACTGTCCGATGGCA
Organism: Gammaproteobacteria bacterium; assembly: GCA_029882955.1. GTDB lineage: Bacteria > Pseudomonadota > Gammaproteobacteria. The sequence continues at coordinate 1,627 of JAOUJX010000262.1, read as the reverse complement.
GGACATCATCTTTCGGCCGGTCTTGATGATGGCAGCGAAACCGTACATCCGATTACTTTATTAAAACTGGCTTATGGACTTTAAGATGAGCGAACAAACCCAGATTACCCGAGCCGATTTAATGAGCCTGGAACAATACGCTGAAAAGCGACCAGAATTCAGACGTCAGGTACTCGACCATAAAAAACATCGGCAGATAGCGCTAGGCCCAAATGCGACTCTGTACTTCGAGGACCGACTCACCCTGCTCTATCAAATTCAGGAAATGCTACGCATCGAAAAAGTCTTCGAAGCCGAAGGCATTAACGAAGAACTGGAGGCTTATAACCCGATGATCCCTACCGGTCGAAATTTTAAAGCGACCTTTATGATCGAATACACCGATGTCGAAGTTCGTGCCGCTCAACTCGCTAAAATGGTTGGTATTGAAGACCTGGTATGGATGCAAATCGAAGGTTATGACAAGATCTGGTCGGTTGCAGATGAAGATCTTGAGCGATCAACCGAAGCAAAAACTTCGGCGGTTCATTTTCTACGCTTCGAAGTTAGCGACGATATGGCTGATGCTTTAAAAAATGGTGCGAAGTGGACCATCGGGGTACAGCATCCTGTTTATACTTATGAAGTGGTTATTGAAGATAACTACCGGGATAATTTGATTAGGGATTTACTGTAGCACCATCATCATGGAAGGCTGATCTCCTCACGGCCTTTATACCAGCTCAATTTATTGTGTAATTCGACCACCTCGCCAACAACAATTAGAGTTGGCGCATGCACTTCGTTTCGTTCGACCAAATCCGGCAAGCTGTCAAGATCGCCAATAAATACCCTTTGCTCTGGTGTCGTACCTTTTTCGATCAGTGCAGCCGGTGTAGAAGAATCCCGGCCATGCTCTTTCAACTCGTCACATATTCTCTGCACATTATCGAGTCCCATATAAAACACTACAGTTTGATTAGCATGACTTAACATGTCCCAATTGAGATCGACCGATTTATTCTTACGATGGCCAGTGACGAATATACAGGCCTGGGAATAATCGCGATGGGTTAACGGTATACCGGCATAGGTGGTACAGCCGGATGCTGCGGTAATACCCGGTACCACCTGGAACTTAATATTTTCATCGATTAATTCACTAATTTCCTCACCACCCCGGCCAAAAACAAATGGATCGCCGCCCTTAAGCCGCAAAACGGATTTACCTTCTTTGGCCAGACGCACTAGCAATTGATTGATATTCTCCTGCGACAAGCTATGGTTGGCGCTGGCTTTTCCTGCGTAGATTTTATCCGCATCCCGCCGAACCAGTTCAAGTATTGGCTTTGATACCAGTCTGTCGTATACAACCACGTCGCACTTCTGCATGAGCCGTAGCGCTTTAAATGTGAGCAAATCAGGATCACCGGGGCCTGCACCAACCAGATAAACCTCGCCCTCATAATCGGGCATTGATTTTGACTCGGCTATGAGCTTTTCGAGGAGCTCGCGCGCATCACCGATTTGACCAGCGAACGTATATTCAGCAACCGGGCCCTCAAGCACCGACTCCCAGAAACGCCGACGATCCTCAACGTTAGGCAGGCTTTCTTTCACCGCATCACGGTAATTATCGGACAATTTA
>JAOUJX010000594.1 GCA_029882955.1 Gammaproteobacteria bacterium | reverse complement strand
TTATTGGAGTCGAGCTGGTCACCGACCACAACTTACTCACGCCCGCAGCGGTACAGGCCAGCTATATTGCCGAGCGCATGAAGCAGGGCGGCGTTTTGATCAGTACCGATGGGCCCTTTCATAATGTATTGAAAATTAAACCACCCATGTGTTTTAGCCGGGAGAATGCGGATAGTCTGATTAGGCTGCTTGATTCGGTATTGGAGGAAGATTTTTCGCGAGTTTAACTAGCGGATGCAAGGAATTGTGCCATCCTTCACGCCCTCCCATTATCAATACCCCCTATAATCTCATCTATGTGGAAATACCGAATTAAATGGTGGTTTGAAAAATTCAGCATCAAAGAGACGCTGCGCTGGATACTCAGTATTTTTTTCATCCTCGCGATCATCGATTTTACTTATATATTGACTATCTGGCCCGACTGGGACTCCTACAAAAAAGGGCGTGTACAGCAATCGAGTTTCATTAAGCAGTATGTCAGTGAGCGCAAGCAGAATAACTGGCCTCGATTAAAATGGACGCCAAAACCAATGAACAAAATTTCGAAGCACATGGTGCGTGCGCTTATCGTCGCCGAGGATGCTAATTTTTACTGGCACGATGGCGTCGATCTCGAGGCCTTTCAGGCAGCGATGGAACACAACCTGGAAGAAAAGCGTTTTGTTTATGGTGGCAGTACTATCTCGCAACAGGCTGTTAAGAATCTATTCTTCTCTTCATCGCGTAATCCGCTACGCAAATGGCACGAGTTAATTTTCACGATAGCGATGGAAAGCAAATTATCGAAGCGTCGAATTCTAAGCCTGTATTTAAACGTGGTTGAATTTGGTCGGGGTATCTACGGTGTCGAGTCCGCCGCAAGACACTACTTCGGCACTACCGCGGCCAAACTTTCGGTAAGCCAGGCGATTCAGCTCGCGGCCAGTCTACCAGCACCGGTTAATCATAACCCGGCAACGCGGACACGGTTCTTCAAGGAGCGAGTGCGTAAAATCGCCCGGTATTTTTAGCGGCATGAACCGGCCCGCCTACATACTTCCGATTATTATCTTTTCTCAATTTACCGGCACCTCCTTATGGTTTGCCGGTAATGCAGTCGTATTCGATTTGCAGCGAGACTGGGGACTTGCGGAACAGTCGGTCGGTTATATCACCGCCGCGGTTCAATTGGGATTTATTGCCGGCACCCTGGTTTTTGCATTCCTTGCTATCGCGGATCGTTTTTCTCCGCGCCGGGTATTTTTTATCTGCTCACTGTCTGGAGCGCTGGCCAACGTTGCTGTTTTATATACTACGGAAGGACTATCGAGTTTACTCATTCTCCGATTTGCCACCGGCTTTTTCCTCGCTGGCATCTATCCGGTCGGCATGAAGATAGCCGCCGGGTGGTTCGACAAAGAATTGGGGCGGGCTCTTGGATACCTGGTCGGGGCGTTGGTACTGGGTACCGCCTTCCCTCATCTGATGCGTGCCAGCGGCAGTGAGATTCCCTGGCAGCAGGTGATGATAGGCGTTTCCATCCTTGC
>JAOUJX010000261.1 GCA_029882955.1 Gammaproteobacteria bacterium | reverse complement strand
TATTCTAAGTTTCGCGAAACCCCGGGATGCCAGGCAGGCCAGGTTGGTCGCTAATCTTGCCACCGGGTCCTGGGGGGCCTCTATGGTGAAGACGATGCTCGAACTTCATGGCCGGGAACTTAACAACTGGTACGCTCAGGTCGACTCAGAGCCTCTGATGCCGGAGCTGGTTCAAAGCTGGAATCTTCGAGAGGAGCTCTATGCGCTGCAAATCCACGTCGAGGAACCTACTGGCTGGAAGTTTGCCGGAGTGTTGCCCGGTGGCGGACCCTATGCGACGGAAGACCGGGTCGTTCCCCTCGATGTCAGCCGCGTGACAGGTGAAGAGGTTCGCATTCGTATTCGTCCACCTGTGGGCTTCTGGGCGCTGAACTGGTTCGCTATGGATTATAGTAATGAAACAGATTTATCGGTACAGACCGTCGCCATCGAGACTGCGAGGAATTCACTCGGACAGGACGTTCGTGAGCAACTGGTTGTGGCCGATGGCAACTATCATGAAATGCCGTTGGTTGGCGATGAGTTCTCAGTGAGTATTCCGGCCCCTGCCGCAAAGGCAGGTGCCAGGCGTACCGTGTTCCTTCACTCCCGCGGTTATTACCGCCTGCATCTAGAGGGTGAAGGAGAGCCTGATTACCAGCTGCTGCATGAAATCGGACAAATCCCTGATCGAGCCACACGTTTCGCGGTTCAGCGTTTCCAGGAGTTTCAGGAACGAGTAGTTGCGGCTAGCCCAAAGCCCTGATTGATTCTGACCGACTGCTAATTCCGCAATCGATACCCGGTCTTAAACATCCACCAGACTATCGCCAGGCAGGTCAGTAGAAACACGATGATCATCGCCAGACTAATGCCGACACTAACATCAGCGACCTCGAAAAAGCTCCAGCGGAACCCGCTTATTAAATAAAGCACCGGATTAAACAATGTCACTGTTTGCCAGGCCGGGGGTAACATGCTCACGGAGTAAAAGCTGCCGCCGAGAAATACCAGGGGTGTAATCACCAGCATTGGAATAAGTTGCAGTTTTTCGAAATTGGTTGCCCAAAGGCCGATAATAAAACCGAACAGACTGAACGAGATACAGGTTAAAATTAAAAAAGCCATCATCCATACCGGGTGGGCGATATTCAGATCGACAAACAGGTTGGCGGTGAGAAGAATAATACACCCCAGGATAAAAGATTTTGATGCCGCTGCGCCGACATAGCCGATCACAATTTCGAAAAACGAAATGGGTGCCGACATCACCTCATAAATGGTACCGGTAAACTTCGGGAAAAAAATACCGAAAGAGGCATTCGCAATACTTTGTGTCAGTAGCGATAGCATGACTAATCCTGGAACTATAAACACGCCATACGACACGCCGTCTATTTCCTGTATACGCGAACCTATCGCCGAACCGAAGACGACAAAGTAGAGCGAAGTAGAAATAACCGGCGAGGCGAGACTCTGCATCAGGGTGTTCCAGGCTCGCAGCATTTCGAATTTGTAGATGACTCTTATAGCTTGATAATTCATGCCTTTGCCTTCACCAGTTTAACAAATATTTCCTCCAGCGAGCTCTGGCTGGTTTTTAGATCTTTGAGCGAAAGCCCTGCGGCGTTGATGTCCTGTAATAAAGCGGTGATGCCAGTGCGATCACCAGCCGTGCTATAGGTATAAATTAACTGCGTGCCGTCCTCTGAAATTTCCAGATCATAGGCTGACAGATTTTCGGGTAAGCTGCTGACCGGGTGTTTTAGATCAAGCACCAGTTGCTTCTTACCCAGTTCGCGCATTAAGTTATCCTTATCATCGACCAGTAACAATTCACCGCCACTGATGACACCCACCCGGTCGGCGATTTCCTCTGCCTCCTCGATATAATGCGTGGTTAGAATGATCGTCACTCCTGACTTGTGCAAACCGCGTACCAGCCGCCACATATCCTTGCGCAATTCGACATCTACCCCGGCCGTCGGTTCGTCGAGAAATAAAATCCGTGGCTCATGCGATAAAGCTTTGGCAATTAAAACACGGCGCTTCATGCCGCCTGATAACTCACGAAGTTCGCTATCTTTCTTATCAAATAAACTGAGATCCTTGAGTAACTGTTCGAGGTAAACCGGGTTTGGCTCTTTACCAAAGAGTCCGCGACTAAAATTAACCGTGTTCCACACCGAATCGAAGGCACCCAGAGTCAACTCCTGCGGCACCAGCCCAATCAGCTCACGGGTTGATCGATATTCCTTGACCGTGTCATGACCGGCCACGGTCACCGAACCCGTACTACTGGCGACGATACCGCAGATAATAGAAATCAGGGTTGTTTTGCCTGCGCCATTTGGCCCCAGCAAGGCCAGTATCTCACCATCGTTGATATCGAGATTAATATTACTGAGCGCCTGGTGGCCACTGTCGTAGGTTTTTGAGAGTTCAGATATTTTGATTATTGGTTGCATCGCGAGATTCTACTATCTGATATATTGCCTGCCTATCTTTTACTTTCGGATCACTGACATGACCACCCTCAAACTACACAAAGAACCTTTACAGGATACCTGGCTAGACGCCTACGGTCATCTCAACGAAGCCTATTACCTGGTGCCATTTACCAATACTTCGTGGAAGTTTCAGGATCATTTCGGCATTGGAGTCGATTATTTCGAGGAAACCGGCTGTGCGCTTTACACGCTAGAGACCCATTTACGTTACGTCGCCGAAGTGCGTGCTCCGGCACTAATCGAAGTCGAAACCATCCTGCTCGGATCGGATGAAAAGAGAATCTGGTTTGCGCACCAGATGATTGTCGATGGCAAGCTCTGCGCCACCGGTGAATTCATGGGATTGCATTATAGTACTCGCGATTCACGTACTGCCGCGATGCCGGAGTCGGTACAATCGGCATTGCGGCAGGCCGAGGTTGATGAGAAGCCGGACTGGGTTGGCCGCCAGATTAGTCTGGTTAAAAAATAGTCATAATGATGGCGCTGGGCCACTGAACAGCATGGTCGCATAAAGGAAGGCAGAAAGCGGGCCCTGGTGAGTTACTTTACAGAATCGGTAGACTCCCACCATTAATCAAAGATCTTCACCCCCGCCAAATCCCACAGAAGGCGCAGGCTTAACTCCCTGAATATAAATATGATCCAGGTCAAAAACCGTCCATACTCCCGGTGCTGTAATTACGATATCAAATCATTGGAATAGACTATGAAAGAATACCCTCACCACTACAGAGTTGCAGCCAGTGCCGGGGCAGAAGGGGACGTCAAACTCACCAGCCCGGAGCTCGACCCCATTGTTTCCGCACCACCCGCAGAGTTTGATGGACCTGGAGACCGTTGGTCACCAGAAACATTACTAGTCGCTGCCGTCGCAGATTGTTTCATTCTTAGCTTTCGGGGCATCGCGAAGGCCTCAAGACTCCCCTGGCTATCGTTGAAATGCGAGGTTGAAGGTATTCTTACACGCGTCGAGAGTACGACGAAGTTCACCGAATTCGAGATAAAAGCGACTCTTCATGTACCCCGGGATACAAATGAAGAGAAAGCATGTCGGATACTTGAGAAGGTTGAGGCCAACTGCTTAATTACGAACTCTCTATCCGGCTCAACGCACTTGAGTCAGGTGGTAACGGTGGAGCCCTGACTAGCTGACCTTCAAATCACGACCGAGGATTGAATCGAAGCGGAACCCTCGGTGCTAGAACGCTATTATCTGGTGTTGAATATATTTAATGACATAAAGTTAAGAAAAGGTGGTCACCATGAAAAAACTAGCATTGCCACTTCTGTTTTTACTAACAGCTACTCCAGTCGGCGCTTCTGAAGATGGAGAGTGGATAGCATCTAGAAAGACCGATCAGATAACGGGTGAAAGCACCTGTTTATTGTCCTGTATGGCCTGCGGAGAGAGTTCATCTACAGAGAATAATGCCAGTGTTTCGATGACTAAATTAAAATCAGAGTCGTATCCGACTCTATTGAGTTTTGGCTTTAAGGGATCGAATATCAAGCTCTACCCAATGGGATATTTTCAGGTAGATGGATATGAACCAGTTAAGAGTGATAACAACAGCAGGGGCAAAAATGTTGTGATACATAATTACCTGGTTAATGTCGACCCGCTGATCGAGCAAATGAAGGCAGGTTTGCGATTAAAGGTTACTAATGGGGACGAACTGTTTGAAATGAGCTTAATCGGTTTCACCAAAGCTCTCAAAGAATATCTCCAGTGTCAGTAATACATAGCCGGCAATAAAAGTTAACGGCTTGAACTTATTCTGACGATTTTGGCGAATTCAATCCGGCATAACCAATGGCACGTTCAAAAACACACCAAACTCCTGCGCAATATTACAACTGACTCGTGCGTGTACCCTGCCCTGTCGGTCACGAAAAGACTGCCGTTCGGTGGTCGGGAAAACACCCTCGTGCCAGATATTCGGATGGATATACAAACCCTGGCTGCCATCACACCAGAAGGCGATTATTTGCTCTGGTTTCAAATCGTCACCGGGTAAGGCGGCTGGTACCACAAATGGCTTGCCATCCGTCGGATAAAATAACTGGCCACCATCGGGATGATAGTTCATATGCCATAGCAAAACGCGATCAACACTGGCTTCGCTGTCCCGACTCGCGTCACCCGGGTTACAAGACCAGCCAAGCACATACTCGCCATTGACCGCATCGTTTCTTGCCTTGAGTACATCGCCCTGCCATTCACTGTGGAACAGTCCTTCGACCGTACCGCCTTCGTCACCGGTGCCGGCATCGACCGGCCGCCAGCCCTGGGCAGGCCAGCGCACTATTTCGATATCAAAGCTACCGGGGTCGTCGACCAGGTAGCCATAGCCTTTCACATTCTCGGCATCGGCTTTGATCAACGGCACGTCGTGCCAGGGGAGCCCTGCAGGTACATCAGGATCGAGATAATTAACTGGTTCGAGTACAGCATTCATATCAATACCTTTGTTGCTAAAATCGTGGCTCAGTGACCGCCAGTCTGCCGTGTTCGCCAAGCCTGGGTTTTACGCATGACTTTACGAGTAATAAATAAATGAATCAATCGTGCGATGACATTGGTATAAAAAATCATCATGCCCATGGCCGCAGCAGGCGCAACATCACCGGCATCATCCATATTTAACACCGCAATTGAAGCCAGTGTCGTGTCAGGTGAATAGAGAAAGATGACCGCCGATACCGTAGTCATGGCATTGACGAACAGGTAAATCGAAATATCCAGAATTGATGGCAGACAGACCGGTACAGTGACCCGGGAGAATAGCCGGTAAAAAGGCTGTTTCAACGACGAAGCCACCGATTCAAATTCGCGATCCATTTGTTTTAACGCAGTGACCGCGGTCAGATGCGAGACAGTATAAAAATGCGTCACCGTACAAATCACCAGGATGGTCATCGTTGCGTATATGCTGTTTAGTGGATTCGCCGGGTCATTGAAAAAGAAGATATAGGCCAGGCCCAGCACCATGCCGGGAACTGCCATCGGCATCATCGCGAGGAATTGAAACGTCGAGCGCGTGGCGAAAAAACCATTGGTTTTTTCCACCACATAAGCACCGCAAAATACCACGATAGTGCCTGCAATGGCGGTTAGAAAGCCGAGCTGAATAGAGTTCACGTAGGAGTCCCAGCCACCGCCATCCATCACCTCGAAGTTATAATTAGTCAGGCTCAGGGATAAATCGTAGGGCCAGAATTTGATCAACGCCGCGTACTGACAAACCCCGATCAGTCCCACGATAAAGATTGCGACAAACGAACAGTAAACCAGGCAAATCCAGTCGAACTGTTTATGCGGCTTCGGCTCATAGGGCACCGAACGCGCCGACAGCAAGGCCACCTGCCTTTTTTGTACATACCGATCTATGGTAAAAGCGAATAACGCAGGTATTAACAATACCACCGACACCACGGCACCCATTTCAAAATTCTGCTGGCCGATGACCTGCTTGTAGATATCGACCGCCAGCATGTTGTACTGTCCACCGATGACTTTGGGTAAACCGAAATCGGTAATAACCAGGTTAAAGACGACGAAGGCCGCAGAAATCAGACCATAACGAGCCCCC
>JAOUJX010000260.1 GCA_029882955.1 Gammaproteobacteria bacterium | reverse complement strand
TCCCGTAATCCGAGGCACGATTGACAATTTTCTTCGCGACTTCGTAACGCACATCGATATCTTCAGAAATGCCGGTTTCGTCATTCGAGATTGCGACGACCGCTGCGCCGTATTTCTTAATCAGCGGTAATACACGATCCAGGCTTTCGTCTTCTCCGGTCACCGAGTTGACCAGCGCCTTACCCTGATAGACCGATAGCCCCGACTCCAGTGCCTCGATAATCGACGAGTCGATACTCAAAGGGGCGTCGGTTAAACTCTGCACCAGTTGCACGGCTTCGGCGAGGATCCGAGGCTCGTCCGCTAGCGGTATACCTGCATTCACATCGAGCATGTGGGCACCGGCCGCCATTTGCGCGATGGTATCGCTTTCGACACGGCTGTAATCACCGTTTTTCATTTCCTCGGCCATAATTTTACGGCCGGTCGGATTGATACGCTCGCCGATAATAACGAACGGCCGATCAAAGCCGATGACTAGCTCTTTAGTCGCTGAACTGACAACCGTTTCGGTCATGGTGTATTCCTCAAAATATATGAATAAAATTTACTGATTGTTTAGCGCCTCGCAGACTAAGCTTCGAGACACTCCTGATCTTCACGGCCGGGATACCAGGGTACGCGGCCTTCGAGCACACCAGACTGGTGAATTATATCAGCCACCGCCTCTTCCTGACGATAAGCCATGACATGTACGCCACTCACCCCTTCGATTTCACGAATCTGCTGGATTAACTCAATACAAATTTTCCGGCCTTCATTTTTCTGATCTTTAGCACCGGCCAGTCTGCTGATAATACTATCGGGTATATAGATGCCCGGTACATTATTACGAATCCAGCTAGCGGTTTTGGCAGAAGCCAGGGGGCCGACGCCGGGCAGGATAAAGCACTGGTCGAGCAAATCCAGTTCACCTGCTTTATCCATGAATACCCGTAACTGCTCAACATCGAAAATGTACTGCGTCTGGATAAAATCAGCTCCCGCCGCTATTTTTTTCGCCAAACGGTACGGCCTGAAATCGATCGGCGGCGCCGATGGAGTTTCTGCTGCACCGAGGAATATTTGTGGTGGCGTGGTTATTTTTCGGCCACTGAGAAATCGCGCCTGATCGCGCATGGTCCTGATGGTAGACAGCAAGGACATACTGTCCAGGTCAAAGACCGGTTTCGCTTCCGGGTGATCACCGACCTGAACCCCGTCACCGCTCAGGCAAAGCACGTTGGCCACCCCCATAGCCGCAGCACCCAGTACATCGCCCTGAATCGCAATACGATTTTTGTCGCGGCAGGATATCTGCATGACCGGCGAATAACCCACATTGGTCAACAAAGCACACATGGCAACACTCGACATATGGCAGTGCGCACCCGAACCGTCGGTCGCATTCATACCATCGACATAGCCATCGAACACCCGTGCCCTGTCGTAAACATCCTGCGCCAGCGCCGAATCCGGTGGTGCCAGCTCAGCCGTTACCGCGAATTTACCTGCACGTAAAACGCGTTCCAGGCGACCACGCGAGTAGTGCCCTTCTTTGAGAGGTAAAGAGTTATCGGGATGACTATCGAGCAGTGCAGTCATAATTTTTCCTCGGATTCTCGTATAGCAACCTGGTTTCTGACTACACGCAACCACGAAGACGTGTTTTTGTAACTGAAATCTACCGGGGCCTGAACCCGGTGAATAGATTCTGCCTTGCGCATGTTCTGACTGCCACGCCAGGCCTCTACCCAGACGCAACGCATCTCCGGTTTGATTTCGCAGTGACCGTTTAAGCGAACCCCACCACAGGGGCCGTTACGGATAGACTTGGGACAATTCATCGGACAGGACATGCCGGTGGAACTCAATGCACACTCGCCACACATCTGGCAGTCGAACATAATATTTTTGACAGCCTTTTCGACCACGCGCATCGGCTTTTCGAGACGCCGGTAACCGACTAATTTCCATAGCGGATGTAACAACACAAAAATCGGCTCGAACAAACTATATAGCGATTCCAGTATTCGTGAATTGCTGACGGACCATTGACGGACTTTATACACCTTAACTCCAACTACGCATCTAATGTGCGAGGCTCGGCCTGGCCGCTCGCACGAATTAACTGTTCCAGCACAGCATCGGGGTATTGATCCTCAAGCTGTTTAACTAATAACCGGGCCTGCTCACGTACGTCACCATCGACGATTTGCGCGACATCGTGCCAGGGCTCGAACAGGGCATCCTTTTGCTGTTTTTTTAGTCGATAAGCTGCGCGTTCAATAGCCTTCATAAATCTTAACGACAATCGCAATCGGGTGTTACGCCGGCCTTGTTTAAACACTACCTGGCCCGGAATATCGCGCCAGTAAACAATTTTTAACTGTGCCATAAGGCTTCCTGCATGGCAGCGTCTAACGCAGGCACCATTTCGCCGGTACCGGTGAAAACCCGTTCAAATCGTAACCCCAGTCTGTCAGCCGCTGCTTTCGCCATCCCGGTAATTTCGTCCGAATCGGTTTGCGCCAGATAAATCAAACGCGTGTAATTACCGAAATACATCGACAGTAATTCCGGGTGTCGATCCAGTCCCAGCATTTCATAAACCAGCCTGTCGAAATGTCGAGCGAGGAAATCAGTCAGATAAAAAGTACCTGGTTCGTCATCCTGAAATTTCTCAAAGGTTTCCATACCGGCCAGAAAATCATAACAATGCGCACCCGGGATTCGGCTGACGCCGCGTTCCTCCAGTACCCGGTCGAGTTCACCGCTAGTACCACAGTCACCATAGGCGACAAAGATATGCTCGTACTGATCACGAGCTTTGTCGATTTCATCGGCGACCGCCTGGGGGATTTTCTCGGGGGTAGCGTGCAGGTCAGCGCTAATGGCCTGCAAATCCATCTGCGACCACTGGCTCAGTTTCTTTATATCATTGACTTCGCGTGCGACAGCAGCACAGGTGATCACCAGAATCGGAGTTGCTTTTTCCATCTCGCACCTGGATCACTCAGACTGTCTTAGGCAGCCGCGCGGCGTTCGGCAACCAGTTGCTTGGCCGTATCGGCTGCAACTGCCGCATCTCGACAATAGGCGTCAGCACCGACGGCTTCGCCAAATTCCTGATTCAAAGGTGCCCCGCCAACGAGGATAATGTAATCGTCGCGTATGCCTTTTTCTTTCATGGTGTCGATGACAACCTTCATATAGGGCATAGTGGTCGTCAACAGGGCAGACATACCGAGGATCTCAGGCTTGTGCTCTTCTAGCGCCGCAAGATAGTCTTCGACCGGTGTATTAATACCCAGATCGACGACTTCGAATCCAGCGCCTTCCATCATCATGCAGACCAGATTCTTACCGATGTCGTGGATATCGCCTTTAACGGTGCCAATGACCATTTTACCGGCTGCAGGTTCGTCAGATTCTGATAACAATGGCTTGAGGATTGCCATGCCCGCTTTCATCGCATTGGCAGACATAAGCACTTCCGGTACGAAGAGAATACCATCCCGGAAATCGATACCGACGATGGTCATACCGGCGACCAGGGCTTCGTTGAGTACCTTGTTGGCGCTCCAGCCACGTTCGAGAAGAATATCGGTACCTTCGGCGACTTCTTCTTTTAAACCGTTATAAAGATCGTCATGCATCTGCTCGACCAGCTCGTCATCGGGCAGGGTCGAAAGATCCAGATCGTCTTCGTCATCGTAGTCGTCGTCTATATCGGTCATTCATTATTCCTCAATACATAAAGGCGCAACCTGAGAACAGTGGTTACAGTCCATCAGAATAATTTTTACAGCCGCTATAATCTGACTTTGCAGCGACTTCACATTATCGAAACGCGACAAAACTGAAACGGGTGCTGTTAGACAACCGTTTATTTGTTCAGATAACCCATAATCCGACGATATTATTTTGGTAGAGGATGTATATCGCCAGCCTCAAAATCACCGATGTAAACACCAAAGTTATCGACCTCACGTTCCTTGTAAAAACGTTTAATCATGCTCTTGTCGGTTTCACTAAGAATGGCACTCCAGGGTATTTCGTCGTAACCATAAAAATGCAACTGTTCGGTCTGGATCACATCTCTAATAGACAGTAACTCCCCACGATAATAAATATAACGTTTATCCAGGCCGTTATAGGCCGCGAACAAAAACGGCAACTCGACATGAATACCCGCAGCATCCAGCAAGCCAAGCAAACTATCGGGCTGACCGCGATCTCCCACTGATGGAGCGATCGGTATTTTCAAGTCACCACCGGGGCCGACTTGTAATAATATTTTATCTTCGTTCTCGATCAAAGCACCCACCTGCAAGTGCCCACTTGAAGTAACCAGTTCCAGCATTATAGGCGACAGGCCGAAACTCACATACGCACCCCGGCAAAAACCCAGAGGTGAATCGGCGTTATAGCTGTAATTAACAACCTTACCAATAAGAATGACATGATCACCGGCCTCGACCTGCTGGTAGTTTTCGCAATCGAACCAGGCCACCACATCGTCTAACAGGGGCGCACCCGTGACGCCAGGCTGTCGACCCACACCCGAGAATTTATCGGTTCCTCGCGAGGCAAAACGATTCGATAATTCGCGCTGGTTTTCCGCCAGTATGTTAATCGCAAAGCTTTTCGATTCGGTAAATATGCTCAGGCCAAAGGCGGACTTCGCCACGCTCACCAGCACCAGGGGAGGGTCGAGTGACACCGACGAAAACGAGTTAGCCGTAAATCCGCAGGGCTCACCTTGTTTATCCAGCGTGGTGACAATAGTGACCCCGGTAGCAAACGAGCCAAAGGCCCGGCGCAAATCGTGAGTATCGACCGGATTGACAGACATGCCTCTATATCCTTGATATTAAAAATTCGGAACGCGATTGAACCACAATCAGCTTTTTTAGCAATATTCAAAGCCGTTTTAATAAAAGGAGTTTTTAATAAATTAACGACTGCATATCGAGGGCTTCGACGGCATTCTCATCTGCCCCTAATCCGGCAAATAATTCTTCCGCACGGTCCAGGTATCGCCTGGCCCGCTCCATGGCAAAGTTTGAACTATATAATATCGCCATAACCTCGGCCTGACGTTGAAACATAGATCTTTCACTGGTCTGTGCCAGCACCCGGCTTGCCTCGATTCTGGACTGCCAGGCACTACGGGAGTCGCCATTTCTGAGATGATAGTAATACAGCATCTGTAGATCTCGAGCCTGACCCGCCTTCTGCCAGTCACCCTGAATTTTCCGGTAGATTTCATCGATTTCACGATCCAGACTTTGCAACTGGTCAGTCGACATACCCTGCTGGACGAGCTTCTCGATGACCCGATTCGAACGCGCCAATTGACCGCTGACCGCATATAACTTCGCAGCCTCAGCTCCGGCCTGCTCGGCCTGGTAATTATCGTGAAACCGATAGTGATAATCAGCCATGGTTTCCTGTGCCGCGGCGGCGGCACCATAACGCTTTATCTTCACATTGACATCGATTATCTGCCGTAAGTTTGATTCAACATGTCGAAACTCGCCAAGAAAAATCTGATTGCGAACCTGCCATAATTGATCGTAGGCCTCGGCAGCGTAACGCGCCAGCGTCCGGGTCTTTATATTTAAGCGCCCCAGTTGCTGGTAACTACGCCCCATTGCCATCCGATCATTCTGCCGAATGGCTATATCCAGCGCTTCCTGTAATAGCAGTTCGGCACTATTTATTTCCTGCTCATCAATCGCTACACCACCCAATAACAACAGGATCTCAGCGAGCTGTTTCTCGTTATCATCTTCGACCGCTCGGGCCGCCAACTCAAGCAGCAGGATTCGGGCCTGCTTGAACTGGCCGTCGTCGAGTAAAACCCGGATGCGGGATTCCAGCTCGTGATCATAGAGCTTTAAACGTTGAATTTGCTCACCGATATCAGGTGCCGAATTTTCGATTCGGTACATAGCAGCTTCTTCGTATAATTCGAGCTTGCCAAAATCAGTAGCGGGCGGTATAGGGAGGGGGGCTTCAAATTGACGGGACACAAACCAAAGCGCCGCACCAAGCAGCAGCAGAATCTGCACAACTGTCGAAGAATCGGGGAAATATTCTTTC
>JAOUJX010000593.1 GCA_029882955.1 Gammaproteobacteria bacterium | reverse complement strand
TATAGCATCGGGATCAGCAATATTCGTGACGAGCGCAACAGCTTTTTACTTACCGCCGCTCGACGCTTCGAGGCCAGTGGACTAGGTGTTGTTAGAGAAGAGGATCACCTCAGTCTGAGTTGGGCGCATGCATTCTCTGAAAAAATGCAGGGAGTGCTTGCAGCAGACTTTGTTGGAACCGATGAGCGTGATTATTTCGAAATACAACCGAGCATCAGTTATCGACTATCTGAGAAATCTTCAATTTCGGGAAATTACCGCTTTAGACAGCAGAATGCGACAGCAGGAGATGCTGAGTCCAATAGCCTGCTGATTACACTTTCGTATCAGCTATAAATATGCCTCACGAGTCTACCTAAACCATGGAAGAAGATGTAAAGAGTATCGGTGATTATATTTCGATCGCCTGGCGACGAAAATTCCAGATAGTGATTCCATTTTTTATCGTACTGGCGATTGCGGTTGTCACTGTTTTTCAGATACCGCGCGTTTATCAGTCAACAGGTACTATCCTGGTAGAATCCCAGCAAATCCCTACGGAATTAGTTCAATCGACAGTTACCAGCTTTGCTGGTGAACGCATCCAGGTTCTCACGCAGCGTATTATGAGTAGGCAGCAACTGTTAGAAATCGTCGAAAAATTCGACCTTTATAAGGATCAGAGTGACCAGGTTTCACGGTCAGAGATCCTCGATGATATGAGAAGTCGAATAGTAATCGAAACAGTCGGTGCCAATCTACGTGGTCGAGCAAGGACCGCGATCTCTTTTACAGTTTCATTTGAGCATATATCACCAATACTAGCGCAAAAGGTGGTGAATGAATTGATTACCTTGTTTCTCGATGAGAACATCAAATCACGCACCGAACGGGCAGTAGAAACTACCGAGTTTCTGCAAAAAGAAGGTGATCGCCTAAGATCGAAAATTGAGGTTATGGAAGAACAAATTGCCAGCTACAAACAAGAAAACAAAGGCAGGCTGCCTGAAAATCTTCGCATAAGTCTTGAACGTATAGAAGAGCTTAAAACGCTTCTGTTTAATACAGAGCGCGAGATGAACGACTTAAACGAAAATAAAAAACTACTCGCGATTGAGCTGATCAGTGCTGAAAGTAATTCAGCGAATACCGTACTAGATGGCAATCAGCCATCGCCGGAAATAGAGCTGAGAAATATGCAAAATCAGTTTGTCAGCCTTTCTGCACGATACGGGGCGGAACACCCCGATGTTAAGGCTATAAAACGTAAGATCAAGGCCTTTGAAAAGGAGTACGGTCCATTAGGTGATGGATCTGAATTGCGGGAGGAGGTTGAGCTGGTACAATCCGAAATTTATGAACTGACACAGAAGTATTCAAGCGAGCACCCGGATGTCAAACGTTTGAAGCGCAAATTAAGTGGCCTTGAAGCTGTGTTATCTGAATATAACGTTAATCCCAAGGTTAATGTTAACCAGACAAACCCAGAATATCTTCAAGCTAAAGCGCGTCTCGAATCAATCGAAAGTAATATTATTTCTCTGAAAAAAACACGCCTGA
>JAOUJX010000258.1 GCA_029882955.1 Gammaproteobacteria bacterium | reverse complement strand
CATCCGCAGCAGGCGGGAATGGGTCATGGAAAATAATCTTCATATTAAAACCGTGCGCGGCACGGGCAGCTACCGCACGAGCAATTCGACCCATGCCGATTAAACCAAGCGTCTTACCCGTAACACTGGTGCCCATCATGTGAGTTGGACGCCAGCCAGTCCAGGACTTGCTACGCAAATGACGCTCGCCCTCGCCCGCTCGACGCGCAACCGATAATAATAAGGTCATCGCCAGGTCGGCGGTGCAATCAGTGAGCACTTCCGGTGTGTTGGTAACCGTGAGTCCGGCAGCCTTTGCGGCATCAAGGTCGATATGATTAAAACCAACCCCGTTGCTGCCGAGGATTTTTGCGCGGATGTTATCCGCACCGAGCACTTCGGCATTGATTTTATCGCAAACAGTCGGCAATACGGCGTCGGCATTGCGCAAGGCATCCTGCAATTCCGCCACCGACATCGGATGATCATCTTCGTTTAACTGGGTATCGAAGCGGGCCAGTAACTCCTTTTCGACATCTTCGTGCCAGCGACGGGTAACAATAACTTTGGGTTTAGACATTCAAACCTCCTCTCTTTGATTTAATTTAATACCAATAAAACAGGCGGGAATAATAACCATAAGCGGCCACCGAAACTATAAAAAAATCGCCGTGGTTATTCCAGGCTCCTAAAACTTTCAGTACTGATAAGAGAGGAACGTAAAGACCGACTGGCGACGAATACTTCCATAAGAAAACAGGAAAATGCGGCTGCCAGCATAATCATGCAGACAATAAACAGGCTGGCTACTACGATGGCCACGTTGGAGTTAACCAGGCTACCCGAAAAAAGTGCGATGATTACAAAGCAAACCATCAGCGCGCTTAGCGTGGCAAAGTTGATTGCCAGATTAATGAAACGACTGCGCTTTAACAGGCTGGCCATCTCACGCTCTATGAGCGGCTTATGTTGCGGTAAAATCGAATAATTAGTAGCGGCCTGTAGCGAGCGAGAGCGGTCGATAGTACGAGCTAACCGGTTGGTTAGCACCATCAATAACCCTGAAATGCCAGCCAGTAGAAAAACCGGCGCGACTGATATATCGATTACATGAGCGATCGTATCGATATTCCATTGTAAACTATCGAACAAAACCTGATTCCTCCTGATCGACTAATTCTGGATAGGCAAATAACGAAGGTGTGCCGCCGGTATGTAAAAATACGACATGGTCGTCTTTGCCGAATTCGCCGCTTTGGAGCGCATCTAATACGGCCGCGAAAGCCTTACCGGAATAGGTTGGATCCAGCAAAATACCTTCTCGCCTTGCCAGTGTTTCAATCGCAGTACGGGTCGGTTGATTAGGCTGACCATATCCCGGGGCAAGAAATCTGTCATCACAGATCACGTCGTTGTTTTCAAGATTGATATCGAGTTTCATCAACTCGATTACCGCTTGTATTTTGGTGAGGACGCGCTCTTTCTGGCTCACCCCATCGCGCCGTACGCAAATTCCCTGCACAGGAATCGAGCAGTCACTGGCACGTAGGCCCAGCAAAAAACCGGCGTGCGTCGAGGCACTCCCGGTCGGCACGTAAAAACGCTTTGGCGTCACCTGCAAATGCTGTAGCTGCTGCAAAGTCTCTTCAGCCGCTTCGACATATCCCAGTGCACCGTAAGACGTGCGTGCATTCGAAAGCGGAATCACATAAGGCTTTTTCCCTTCTGACTTTAAAACTCCGGCCCGGTCGGTCATCGCCTGATCGGCGCCATCCTCGTCTTCACCGAGCGGATAATAATGGATCTTCGCGCCCATGAGTTTCACCAGAAACGGGTTACCCGAACGATGATATTCGGGTTGATCGCGCTCGACCCTATGTTCGAGCTGCACCTCGACATCCATATCCATTTTACGCGCTGCGGCCACAGTCATACGCACATGGTTCGACTGCACCGCACCAGTAGTCAGTAGAGTATCTGCACCCTTCGATTTGGCATGGCCGATGTAATATTCGAGTTGACGACTTTTATTACCACCAAAGGCGAGCCCGGTACAATCGTCGCGCTTAATCCAGATATTGGTCTGAAAATCATGGCTCAGATTATCCAGGCGTTCCAGTGGGGTAGGCTTGTGACTGAGAGCAACTCGGGGAAATGGGGCGGTTAGCATAACTCAAGGAAGTTCATAACTAGAGCATCGATTGTAGCACGCTGATATATGCTATGCGTTCACGTATCGATCGAATTAGCCTCGTCGCACTGACTGAATACTGTTAATCAGCCCTCCGATGATGACAAGAACCAACCCCACCAGAGACGCCATAACGAGTGGCTCATCGAACAATATAACCAGGTAAATTACTGATAAAGCCGGCGTGATAAAGGTCAACGGCGCGAGATAGGACGCTTCGGTTAATCGTAATGCCTGTATCCATAAGACATAAGATAAACCATTCACCAGAATGCCATTTAACAGGACGGCTGCAATCTCGTTTGACGATGGCAGAGCAAATTCAGAAAAATACAGCATCGAGATCAGCGAAGCTATCGTTGCCACCAGAAAATACACAGCAACTACGCCAAGAGGATCTCGTTTGACTTTTTTACTGAGCACCGAAAAAAGAGCAAAGCAGGCCGCCCCGGCAGCAACATAGCTAATCACCAGCGGGTTATCAATATTGACCTGGTTAAACTCCCCTTTGGTTAACACCAGCAGCACCCCGCTAAATCCAGACACAATGCCGAGAACCTTTGCGATATTCAGTCGTTCATTGAGAAGAAACAATGAGAAGATTACGATTAATATCGGCCAGGTATACTGAATCACCAGCACCTCCAGGCCTGTCGCCCTGGCATAGCCAAGATAAAGAAACAGGTAATAAATATAGGTCCCCAAAAGCCCCAGAAACGAGAACCAAAGCCACTCTTTGACACTATATCTCTTAATTTCGACAACCCTGTTATTAGCGACCACTAAACTGGCGATAACAGCGAACGATACGAGGCTCGACCAGAAAAGAAACTGATGATTATCCAGGCTTGACTGCCCGAGTTTTGCCACCACCGGAATCAACGCCCACAGCGCCACACAAAGAAGCGCATACAGCGCAGCTTTTAATCGACTACTCATATTAGTCTCAGGCCAGTCGTCGGAGCAATGCGGGTCAAATCACAGTAATCACTAATATTAGCAACAACTCTGATCTGACCCCGGTTATTATTCGAAGTATTTAAAGTTGGCACTGAACCCTTGCAGCTTAGACTCCATCACCTTGTGCTCGATAGTACCTTCTTCATGCCAGGAAAGAGCGTAGATCACTTCATTTTTATCCAGTGAGCTCATGTCTTTCGACTTCACAATAGTGAGATTACTCATACTTTCATCCATATAAGTTTTTCCGTTATAGGGCGTACGTAGGCCGATAATATTGGCCCATCGCTTGCGATATTGCTCTGCCATATCCGATGGTGGTTGGATATTTCGACTGACCGATGCATAGTCGGCAATATCCTTATCCTCGCCAAAAGCCACCATCACCGGCCCCCATAACACCTTGTCGTTCTCGACATAATAAGAACAGCGCAACTGAATATCGCTATCTGCCGTGATATCCATGGTTTTCTCATCAACGCGGAAATTCATATATTTATCCTGATACTGGATATAAGTTTCCCTATCCGTAGAGATGACCACATCTTCCATGAATGCAGGTAGTAATTTCTTTTGCTCAACAAAATCACCCCACTCGGACAAAGTACCATAGTAGGTAAGATAAAAGTTGTTCACAATAATCTTCATATCCACTTCCATCATCGCCGCATCAGCTGTATCTGTCAGGGACAGCATAATGGCGTAACCTTCCGGCGTCGGCAGGGAATAGAGAACAAATGACTGGTCACTAAACCCTAACATCCAGGAATAGACTTGCCATTTGCGGCCAAAATTATCTTTATGAACTCTTTCATCATCCGCTTCACCCATCGACACTATCCGTATAGATTCAACACCCACATCGCGACTGTAAGGTATTCCCTTGAGTATCTGATCCATCAACACGTTGGAGTCAGAATAAAAATCCCTCACACTGACATTATTCGGTCGTTTAACCCTGAGATAATAAAAACTACCCATTTTGCCATATTTTAGCCAACCTCCATCTCCAGTATCAGAGGTTTCCACGTCCTCAGCACTGAACATATCCCAAATGCCATCGTTGCTTTGCGCCAGCACGCCCGGGAAAAAAGAGGTATAACGTGAATACAGCATGGGCTGTGAATTTTCACCCATAGGGAACATCCTGTCTTTATGCTCTCGCAGAAATCCACTTGCCGCCGCCTCGGTAATTTCCTCAAAATCTTTCTGTAATAAACCATCTAGCTCCTTCACGTTCATCGGTAATTTATGATGACGCTCAAAATTGAAGAGGTGCGTATCGTTGGATATTTCGAGTTGATAAATACCGCGAGATATCAGTTCTGCTTCATTATCAAAATCCATAGCTATGCTGATGGGCAAGGCATAATTAAGGTTTTCATCCTCTGATTTACGCAGGATTACCCCAATAACATTGCCTTTATCATCTAACAGTGGGCCACCGCTATTACCAGGCGAAGCCGCAGCAGAAAAACGCATCCATTTCCAGGCACCAGCTACTTCTTCCGGAGTATCAGACGTATACAAACCATCACGGATTACAACGCCTTCACCAAGGGCATTACCAACGGCATACACCTTTTTGTTTTTGGTATACCCCCGGTTAATATCCAGACTGGGGCCCGATTTAATTCCATCCACAGTAAACACGACAAAATCCTTGGTTAGCGAATACTTATAGATTTCATTAATAGCATAGACATTGCCATCCGCATCACGAATTCCAAGTTCTTTGTGTTGACTGGCCCAGCCTAACCCAAGAACATGAGCGGCAGTAATGAACCGGTCATTATCTAAGCGGAATGCACTTCCCACAGAGTAGTATTTATCTGTCCGAACCTGATATGGTAACAAGTGAAGTGGCAGCTCCTTTTCATATTTCACAGTATCTTTATCTGGCTTGGCGATAACCACTTCAAAGTTTGAGGAAATAACGTCATTCAAGACTTCTTGATCCAGATCTATAGCCATGCAAGGCTGTGCCACAAAAAAAGCACAAATAAAAAGTACGTATTTTTTCACGCAAAACTCCGTGTTAATGAATAAGGACATCAATTGAGGTAATAGGCGAATATATCTAATCCATAAAGAATTGCGCCTAAAATATTTGGTATTTCTTTATTTCTATAAACTATTGTGAATAGCATCACAATAATTATTAGCAAAACGAGCAGGGTTGCACTATTTGGTGATACTCCAGGAGTAAAACAAATGGGTTCGGGTACCAAAAACCAGTAGTACAGCCACAGCTCAGGCCAGCCACCGAATCAAAACAATTCCAATAGTAACCAGTACCGCCGCTATAATTCGCTGTCGACCGAAAGGCTCGCGAAACAACAGCGTGCCGATTAATGCGGCGAATATGACGCTGGTTTCTCTTACCGACGACACCATAGCCATAGCACCAAAACCCATTGCGTAAATCACCAATGCATAGGCTGTCGATGATGCCAAGCCGCCGAGGATCACCTTACCTCGTTTTGCAGACAGATAAGCCAGCCATTGCTGTCTCCTGAATGCGAGCAAAAACAAACAAATAGGGACAGATTCAAGAATAAACAACCAGAAGATATAACTATAACTATTGCCCGCCGCTCGTACACCAAGCCCATCGGTGACGGTGTAAAATGCGATCAATACGGAAGTAGCCAGTCCCCAGCGCAAGGCGGCGGGGGATATCCGGCCAGGTGGTCCACCAAATAAAGTGATACTGGTCAAACCCAGACTGATCAGCCCTATACCCAGAATCGAGCCCGGAGACAGATACTCACCGGCCAACAGTGCAGCACCGAGCGCAACCAGTACTGGCGCCAGGCCACGAAACAATGGGTAAACCTGGGAGAGATCACCGGCCCGGTAAGACCTGGCCAGCGTGAAATAATAAACATTGTGGATGATTACCGAAGTCAGCAGCATCGGCCAGCTTTGCGACAAAGGCACAGGCACGAAAAAGGCCAATGGTATACAAACCAGACTACCAACCAGGGTATAGGCACCAATGCTG
>JAOUJX010000592.1 GCA_029882955.1 Gammaproteobacteria bacterium | reverse complement strand
GGGTGCAGGCGCTAACACTAACAAAAGAGGCTCAGATTCGTTTGTGCCGGTTTCCTGGCAAACCGCCGAGAGGCTGGTGGCTGAAGAGCTCAACCGCGTTAAAGGTGATTTCGGCAACAAAGCTATTTATGGCGGCTCTTACGGCTGGGCCAGCGCCGGTCGGTTCCATCATGCTCAGAGCCAGATTCACCGGTTTTTGAATAGCATTGGCGGTTACGTCTGGTCGCGAAATACCTATAGTTTTGCAGCAGCCGAAGTTATCCTGCCGCATGTGATCGGCAATATGTTTGATCTCCTCGTCGATTCAACCGGCTGGCCTTCGGTAATTGATAATACCGAATTGCTGGTCGCCTTTGGTGGCATCCCGATCAGGAACGGTCAAATTAACTCGGGTGGTGTCGGGCGTCATGTTCAGCTTGAGTATTTAAAGGCTGCCAGTCAGGCCGGTGTTGAATTGATCAACATCAGCCCCATTCGAAGCGACATAGAAGACTTTGCTAATGCGCAATGGCTGGCGCTTCGTCCGGGCACTGATGCGGCGTTATTACTGGCGATTGCTTTTACGCTTCATGAAGAAAATATTCATGATGCAGACTTCGTGCGGCAATATTGCGTTGGTTTTGATGACCTGCAAGCTTATTTGGCAGGGAAAGCAGATGGTGTTGTTAAATCGGCTGAATGGGCGGCTGAGATCTGTGGGATAGACTCTGAAATTATTAGGAGCATGGCCCGCTCAATGGCAGCTAAACGGACCATGATTTCGGTGAGCTGGTCGCTTAGTCGACAGGACCACGGTGAGCAGGCCTATTGGGCTGCGGTTGCCGTCGCAGCGATGCTAGGGCAGATAGGCCTGCCTGGTGGTGGCATCACCTTTGGTTTCAGTGCGACGAATAGTATTGGCGATCACCGAACTAAAATCCCCGGTGCCTCCCTACCTCAGGGTAAAAATCCAGTCGAGGACTTTATACCGGTGGCACGGATTAGCGATATGCTACTCAATCCGGGCAGGCAGTTTGAATACAATGGCCAACGCTATGATTACCCCGATATTCATCTGGTTTACTGGGCGGGCGGTAATCCGTTTCATCATCATCAGGATATCAATCGACTGCTTAAAGCCTGGCAGCAGGTAGACACGGTAGTCGTGCACGACTGGTGCTGGAACAGCCTGGCTAAACACGCCGATATTGTTTTGCCCTGTACCACCTCTCTGGAGAGAAACGATATCGCTATTTCACCTCGTGATCCGTATATGGTGAAAATGGACAAGGTCCAGGAAGAGGTAGGGGAGAGTCGGAATGATTACGAGATTTTCAGCGGGATTGCTCGACAAATGGGTGTTGAGCAAACATTTACCGAGGGGAGGGATGAAACCGACTGGCTAGAGTGGATTTATGAAAAAACCGCCGACAATGCCAGGTCGGCTGGTTTTACCCTGCCGGACTACGATGAATTCAAAGAGGTTGGCTGGTTCAAGCCAGAACCACCCCGGACACCTAATATCATGTTGAAGGGTTTTCGTGACAACCCGGAAGCCAAGCCACTC